>NZ_JBYCZV010000008.1:0-258661 GCF_057586415.1 Nocardioides sp. SRI_004 | reverse complement strand
ACCCGCTCGCCAGCAACGCGCGCGCGGCGAATGCGACCAGACGGGTGCCCAGGCGCCCAGCGGTCCTCGGCCTCGCGGGTCGCGAAGCCGGCCGGGTCCCAGCGCACGAGCGCCTGCAGCGCGGCCAGCGCCGGGTCGCCGACGGCCAGCGCCCTCCCACCGGGCCGGACCAGGCCGACGGCGTTGCACCAACGCCGCAGCGCCTCCTCCTGCGCCCGCATGCTGTCGCGGCCGAGCGCCCACCACGTGTCGAGCAGTACGACGACCGCGTAGCCACCCTCCGCGACCGGCTCCGCTCCCGGCGTGGCGACCACGATCCGTGCCCGCGCGTCGACGCTCGCCCGGATGCGGTCGCCGGAGGACGCGATCACCGGCACGGACGGGAAGGTGCGGCCCAGCTCGTCGGCCGTGCGGGCGTCGCCCAGGACCGGCGCTCGCAGGCCGGTGGCGCCGCACTCGGCGCAGGACCAGTCCGGCGCCTCGGTCGCGCACCAGCGGCAGCGGGGCGGCGACGTCGGGCCGGTCAGCTCCAGCGGCCCCGAGCACGCCGAGCACCGGGCGGGCGTCCGGCACCGCTCGCAGGCCAGCTTGAGGGCGTACCCGACCCGCGGCGTCTGCACGAGCACCGGGCCGCGCTCGAGGCCCCACCGGATCGCGTCGAACACCTCGCGCGGCATCCGCGCGGTCGAGGCGAACGGATCGCGGGCCAGCGCGTGGTCGCTCGCGCCGGTGATCCCGACGAGGACTCGGTCGCGCACGGCGTCACGGGGCAGCGCGATCTCGTGCGCCCAGCCCGCGCGCAGCAGCTGGTCGGCCTCGACGGTCCGGGCGAACCCGCCGACCAGGGCTGCCGCGCCCTCGAGCTCGGAGCGGAGCAGGAGCACCTCCCGGGTGTGCGGGTACGGCGCCCGTGGCTCCGCGTGCAGTTCGTCGCCGTCGTCCCAGACCACCACCAGCCCCAGGTCGCGGACCGGGGCGAACGCGGCCGACCGGGTGCCGACGACGATCCGGCGGGTGCCGCGGCTGACGGCGAGGAAGTCGCGGTAGCGCGCGGCCGGGCCCGGCTCGGCCTGGAGGGTGACGTGGTGCCCGTCGCCGAGCAGCTCGGTCAGGGCGGCGTCGACGCGGGCGACGTCGCGATGGTCGGGCAGGCAGAGGATCGTGCCGCGGCCGGCCGCGAGCGCGACGGCCGCCAGGTGGGCCAGCAACACGGGCCAGTCCTCCCCCGGGCCGGTCCCCCACACCGCACGCGGCGCCTGCCCGTTGCGGAGGTGGGCGATGAACGCGCTCGCCGCCGGGTAGGCCGCCCAGGCCTCCTCGCACCCGCCCCCGTCGGCCGGCAGGGGCGGCTCGGGTGGCGAGGGGGCCTTCTCGGTCGTCGCGTGCCGCGGCGGCACGGCCAGCCGGCGGACGTCGGCGCTGACGCCGGCGTACCTCCGGGCGACCTGCTCGCAGAGCGCCGCCACCGCCGGGCTGAGCACCGGCTCCGGGCTGACCAGCCGGCGCAACGGGGCCAGCCGGCCCTCGTGCTCGGACGCGGCCGAGCGGGCGACGACGAAGCCGTCGACGTCCTGGCCGCCGAAGCGCACCTTGACCCGGGCGCCGGGCACCGCGCCGTCGGCCATCGCGACCGGCACGGCGTAGTCGAAGGGCCGGTCCAGGTGGGCGAGCGGCAGCTCCAGCACGACCCGCGCGACCGGGTCGACCTCGGCGATCTCGGCCTCGGTCGCCTTCCGGGCACGCGTTGCCGCCGCCTTGACCCGCCCCTCGGCCGCCCGGTCCCGGACGAGGCCGGGCAGGTCGAGTGCCGGCTCGTCGGGGGTGGGCGTCATGGGCGCAGTTCTACCAGCGGGGCCCGATCACCGGTCGGCCCGTGCACAGGCCGGCCGGTCAGCGGGTGACCGACCGGCTCGCCGACGTACGCGCGACCGACGTGTAGCCGGTCCTGCTTCCCGTGATCCGGACCGCGATCCGGTGTCCCTTGTCGGTGCGCCGGACCACGTAGGTGCTCGCCGTGGCACCGGAGATCGCCCGCCCGTCGCGCAGCCACTGGTAGCGGAAGGTGATCCCGCTCGGCGACCAGGTGCCCCGCAGCGCGGTGAGGCGACGCCCGACGTACGGGGTGCCGCTGGCCACCACCTTCGACGGAGCGGCGATGACGGCACAGGTGTAGATCTCGATGTCGTCGAGATACCAGCCGGGGGCACCCAGGTACTGGTCGTACCGCATCGTGAAGCGAGGCATTACCCGCTGGCCGGCGAAGGGAGTGAGCTCGACGCGACTCCCGTACCAGTCCTTGCTGATGCCGGCGAATGCCTTGATGCCGCCGTTTTCCGGCTCGAGCTCCCGTGTCGGCCCGTAAGCCCAGGTTCTGCTCGACAACGACGTCGTCCCGAGGCCGACGCGCGCCAGCTCCACGGTGCCTCCGTCCCAGTAGTGCGACGACCAGTCGGAGTAGTCGGTGGAGTACTCAAACGCATGCCAGTGACGGAAGGCCAGGTAGGACTTCTGTCCGGTCGGCAGCGCCACGGGACTCGTCAGCTGCAGCGACTTGGCGGCCATCGGGCCGTCCTCGCCGGTGAAGCCGTCCTCGGCGTACCACGCGGTGTCGCCGGAATATGCGTTCGGCAGGACAGCGGCCGCAGGAAGACGCGTCCACCCACCGGACGGTGCAGTGAAGCCCGCCTGTGCCTGTTCCGAGGCCGGGCTGAGTAGCACCTTCTTCACCGTGCCGCTGGGGCAGCTCCGTGACGCCTGACGGACCGGGTCGGCCACCGGCCGCTTGGTCATCTCCGTCGCGAGCACCGCCTTGTGGACGTTGGTGCAGTCGGCGTCGTTGAGCTGGCCCCCGGTCTGCAGAGTGGCGCAGGCCTGCTCGAGGACACCGGCGAGGTCGTCGTACCGAGCGAAGGAGGGGATGGTCGCGATGACCTGGGTCCAGAGCCGGGCCGACTTCGCAAGCCCCACGTCACCGGCATCGATCCCGCTGATGGCCTGGCCGTTGAAAGTGGTGCCGGGCGTGCCTTGTGAGATCAAGTAGAACGCCTTGTTGCCGACGCCGGAGTTCCAGTGCACTCCGCCGGAGTCAGCCTCACCGGGATACCAGTCAGCCGAGGTGACGCGGTCGGGGTCGTGGTGGATACCCGGATCCTTCATGCTTCGGAACGGCTCACCGGGCAGGTCTTCGCCGAGGTCGAAGGCGGAGTCGTCGTCAGCGCCGTTCCGGTGGTCGATGATCTCGCCGATGATGTCGGCCAGCGACTCGTTGATCGCGCCCGACTGGTCGTAGTAGATGAGTCCCGGGATCCGCTCGATCACGCCGTGCGTCATCTCGTGGCCGACGATGTCGTCTGCCTGCGGGTAGCCCGCGCCGTAGAACATCGCCTGGCCGTTCCAGTAGGCGTTGTCGTAGGGACAGGTCTCGCCGGTGACGCAGATTCGTACCGTAGCTGCCAGCTTCTTGCCCGAGCCGGCGTCGTAGCCGATGAGGTTTGTCAGGTCCTGCATCGCCGGTGTGCCGAATTGCGTGTAGAACTCGGAGACCAGACCGGCGTTGTCGAATGCCGCCTCGACGTCGGGCACGCTCGACGCCGGCGACAACTCGGTCCGCGCATAACCACCCGTGCACACCACGGGGTCGGCGACCGCTACGCCGCCCTGGTCGCAGACCACCCGGTCGGCCTCCTGGATCAGGTCGACGTCCAGCAGCACGACACCGCTGCGGTCGTCGACGAGCACCATCCGTCGTACGCCGTCTCCGGCCCGCACCTCGAAGCGCCACGCGCTGCGGGCGCCGGTGATCGTGGGCACCGGGAGGGTCGCGGGGTCGAGCACCCACCGACCGAGGTCCTCCGCGGTCGCACCCTTCACGCGGCTCCGGCCGACGGTGCCGAGCGCCGTCGTGCGGGCGGCGTCCTCGGTGACCGTGGCCGAGCCGACGGAGGCGGCGTCCGACAGGTTGGCGTCCAGCGAGGCCAGGTCGTGGTCCTTGTCGAGCGTGACGACGACGTCGCCGCCGAGCACCGGCAGGCCGTCGACCTCCTGCTGGTAGCGCACGACCGAGGTGCCGGCCGCCGCGGCCGAGCGACCGTGCTCCACCAGTCGGGTCCCTGCCCGGTCGGCGCCGATCGCGTCGCCGTAGCGGGCGAGGTGGGCCCGCGCGGCGGCGGAGACGCTGGTGCCGCGACCGACGGCCGGGTTGTCGATCTCGGTGCCGGCCGGCGTACCGACGAAGGTGGCGACACCGCCTTCGCGGCGGATACGCAGCGGGCCGTCGGCGTCGGCCCGGAGGACGGCCTCGCCGTCATCGGGACCGGCGACGGCCAGCGGCGCGGGGACGGCCCCCAGCACGGCGCTGGAGACGAAGGCGGCACAGGCCAGGGCGAGCACGCGGCGCACGGGTTTCCCTCCCCGAGAAGCAACAGGTCGAGCGCATCGTTCCACGCTCGACGCCGCCGGGTCCCGCGGACCCCGAAAACCGGCACCGCCCGCCGTCCCCGGAGGGACGACGGGCGGCGAGGAGCCGGGCGGGTCAGACGCCGGCGGCAGCCTTCAGCGCGTCGGCGCGGTCGGTCCGCTCCCAGGTGAACTCGGGGAGCTCGCGGCCGAAGTGACCGTACGCCGCCGTCTTGGCGTAGATCGGGCGACGCAGGTCGAGGTCGCGCAGGATCGCGGCCGGGCGCAGGTCGAAGACCTCGAGCACGGCCTCCTGGATCTTCTCGTCCGGGACGACGCCCGTGCCGAAGGTCTCCACGAAGACACCGACGGGCTTGGCGACACCGATGGCGTAGGCGACCTGGACCTCGGCGCGACGGGCGAGGCCCGCGGCGACGATGTTCTTCGCGACCCAGCGCATGGCGTAGGCGGCGGAGCGGTCGACCTTCGACGGGTCCTTGCCGGAGAACGCGCCGCCCCCGTGGCGGGCCATGCCTCCGTAGGTGTCGACGATGATCTTGCGGCCGGTCAGGCCGGCGTCACCCATCGGGCCACCGACGACGAACTTGCCGGTCGGGTTGATGTGCAGCTTGTAGCCGTCGAACGGGACGCTCGTCTTGAACTGCTCGAGGACCGGCTCGATCACCTTGGCGGTGATGTCGGCCGCGATCTGCTCCTGGGTGACGTCCTCGGCGTGCTGCGTGGACAGCACGACGGTGTCGACCCGGACGGCGCGGTCGTCCTCGTCGTACTCGATGGTGACCTGGGTCTTGCCGTCGGGGCGCAGGTAGGGCAGCGTCCCGTCCTTGCGCACCTCGGTGAGCTTCTCGGCGAGCGTCTGCGCGATCTTGATCGGGAGCGGGAACAGCTCCGGGGTGTCGTCGCAGGCGTAGCCGAACATCAGGCCCTGGTCGCCCGCGCCCTGCTTGTCGAGCTCGTCGGACGAGCCGCCGAGGCGGACGTCCTCGGCGGTGTCGACGCCCTGCGCGATGTCCGGCGACTGCGCACCGATCGCGACCTGGACGCCGCAGGAGTTGCCGTCGAAGCCCTTGTCGGAGGAGTCGTAGCCGATCTCGAGGATCTTCTCGCGCACGAGCTGGGCGACCGGGGCGTAGGCCTCGGTGGTCACCTCGCCGGCAACGACGACCAGCCCGGTGGTCAGCAGCGTCTCGACGGCCACACGGCTCTTCGGGTCGTGCTCGAGCAGGTAGTCGAGCACGGTGTCGCTGATCTGGTCGGCGATCTTGTCCGGGTGACCCTCGGTCACGGACTCCGACGTGAACAGACGTCCGGTCATAGTGGTGAGAACTCCTGATGGGGGGCGGGGGTGAACTGTGTTCCAACGATACGGACAGGCAAGGGTGATGCCCGAACGTCTCAGGACGTGTACTGCGGGGACGACGGGGCCAGGCGGGCGACCACCTGGTCCCAGATGAGGTGTGCGAGCGCCGACTTCGAGCCGTGCGGTACGTCGACCGCGGACCCGTCGGCGCCCAGGATCACCGCTTCGTTGTCGGTGCTCCCGAAGACCGCTCCCCCGCTGACGTCGTTGACGACCAGCAGGTCACAGCCCTTGCGGGCCAGCTTGGCCCGGGCCAGATCGAGCACGCTGCCCGTCGCGTCGCCGGTCTCGGCGGCGAATCCCACGATCACCGCGCCCGGGTGGACCCGGTGCGTGGAGATCTCCTTGAGGATGTCGGGATTCTGTTGCAGCGTGATCGAAGGTGCCGATCCGTCGTCGGCCTTCTTGATCTTGGTCTCCGACTGCGCCGTGGGCCGGAAGTCGGCCGGGGCGGCGGCCATCACGACCGCGTCGGCGGTCGCGGCCGCCGACAGCACGGCGTCGCGCAGCTCGGCGGTCGACTCGACGTGGACCACCTTGACGCCGGCCGGGTCGGTCAGCGCCACGTTGGCGGCCACCAGCGTGACCTCGGCGCCCCGAGCTGCCGCGGCACGGGCCAGGGCGTAGCCCTGGCGGCCCGAGGAGCGGTTGCCGAGGAAGCGGACGGGGTCGAGCCGCTCGCGGGTCCCGCCCGCGGAGACGACGACATGGCGCCCGGCGAGGTCCGCGGGACCGCCCGGCGTGGCCGACGTCGAGCGGCCCAGCACGTCGCGGGCGACCTCGAAGATCTCCTCCGGGTCGGGCAGCCGGCCCTTGCCGGTGTCGGCGCCGGTGAGCCGGCCCTCGGCCGGCTCGATGACCAGGACACCGCGCGAGCGCAGCGTCGCGACGTTCGCCGTGGTGGCGGGGTGCTCCCACATCTCGGTGTGCATCGCCGGGGCGAGCACGACCGGGCAGCGCGCGGTGAGCAGCGTGTTGGTCAGCAGGTCGTCGGCCAGGCCGTGCGCTGCCTTCGCCAGGAGGTCGGCGGTCGCCGGGGCGACGACCACCAGGTCGGCCGTCTGGCCGAGGCGGACGTGCGGCACCTCGTGCACGCCCGTCCACACTTCGGCCGAGACCGGCTTGCCCGACAGGGCGGCCCACGTCGGGGCACCCACGAACTCCAGCGCCGCGGCCGTCGGTACGACGGTCACGTCGTGACCGGACTCCGTGAACCGACGCAGCAGCTCACAGGCCTTGTAGGCGGCGATGCCACCCGAGACGCCGAGCACCACCCGGGGCCGGGGCCCAGCCGATGACATGGAGGCCGTCAGATCACTCGGCGTCGGCGACCGGGGCCGGCGCCGTGGCAGCCGCAGCAGCCTGCTCGGCAGCGAGCTCGGCCGGGTCGATGTCCTCGCAGGTCAGCAGGTCCTCGTTGATCTCGCGCAGCGCGATCGAGAGGGGCTTCTCCTGGACGTGGGTCTCCACGAGCGGACCGACGTACTCGAGCAGGCCCTCGCCGAGCTGCGAGTAGTAGGCGTTGATCTGCCGGGCGCGCTTGGCGCTGTAGAGGACCAGCTTGTACTTGCTGTCGGTCTTGGACAGCAGGTCGTCGATCGGCGGGTTGGTGACACCCACGGCGTCGATGTTTGGGGCAGACACAGAGGTCCTCACAAGTCGGTGGACGGATCAACCATCAAGGATACCAACTCCTCGACGGCAGCATGAACTTCGCGGTTGACGATCGTCACGTCGAACTCCGCCTCGGCCGCGAGCTCCTCGCGCGCGGTGGCCAGCCGACGCTCCCGTTCCTCCTCGCCCTCGGTGCCGCGGCCGACGAGCCGGCGCACGAGCTCCTCCCAGGACGGGGGCTTCAGGAAGACGAACACCGCGTCGGGCTTCGACTCGCGGACCTGCCGCGCGCCCTGCAGATCGATCTCCAGCAGCGCGGGCCGGCCCTCGGCGAGCGCCTGCTCGACGGGGCCGCGCGGCGTGCCGTAGCGGTTGACGCCGTGGACCACGGCCCACTCCAGCATCTGCCCGTCGGCGACGAGGCGGTCGAACTCCTCGACCGACACGAAGTGGTAGTGGACGCCGTCCACCTCGCCGGGACGCGGCTCGCGGGTCGTCGCGGAGACGGACAGGTAGATCTCGGGGTGCTGCTCGCGCATGGCCGCAGCGACCGTGCCCTTGCCGACCGCGGTGGGTCCGGCGAGGACGAACAGTTGTGCCGTCATGCGTCGGTCGAGAACTCGCGCTCCAGGGCGGCGACCTGCTTGGTCCCGAGCCCCCGCACGCGTCGCGACTCGGCGATGCCGAGGCGCTCCATGACCTGGCGGGCCCGGACCTTGCCGAGGCCGGGCACGGACTGCAGCAGGTCGAGCACCTTCATCTTGCCGATGACCTCGTTGACCTGGCCCTGCTGGAGGACCTCGCTGATCGAGGCGCCCGAGTTCTTCAACCGGTTCTTCACCTCGGCCCGCTCACGTCGTGCGGCGGCCGCCTTCTCCAGGGCGGCCTGGCGCTGTTCGGGAGTCAGGGGAGGCAGGGCCACGAGGTCGGAGTCCTTCGGTGTTCGAGACGTGTGTCGGCGGCTTCGGGCTGCGCGGTGCTGCGCAGGAAGGTGCCATCGCCGGTCAATCTAGCCATTCCCGTTCTCGCGGGGCAATGCGGGCCCTCGGTCCCGGCTGCCCGGACGGCCTCAGAGGGACAGCGGGCTCTTGCAGACGTCGCGTGCCTGCTGCTCGACGCCGGCCAGCGCAGCGGCGGTGTCGGCGGAGCCCAGGCGCGTCGCAGCGGCCTCGATCGCCTTGCGGTCGTCGGCGGCCAGGTCCGCCGGCGGCTTGGCGAAGTCGTACGACGCCGCATCGACCCCAGCCGTGTCGAGGGCGGCCTGCAGCTCGCGGACCCGGTCGATGACGATCCGCCACTCGTCGCGGATGTCCTCCGGCGCCTTCGCCGCCAGGTCCTCGAACGCGGGAAGGGCACGCAGCAGTCCGGTCTCCTTGCCCGCGTCGAGCGCCGAGCCCAGCTCGGAGCGGTGCTCCTCGACCGCCGAGCAGTAGGAGTCGTACGCGTCGTCGTCATCGCCGCGGTCGAGCAGCAGGACGCCCGTGAGGGTCACCGCCGCCACCGCCACGGCGAGCAGCGGCAGGTCCCCTCGGGACAGCGGCCTCACCCGAGCAGCGTCCGGAGCTCGTCGTTGGCGCGGAGCACGGCGTCACGCATCGCCACCGGGTCGGGGCCGAGTCGCAGCACGCCCCGCGAGGAGCTCGCGGCGACGTTGCGGGCGCTGGCGCCGAAGATGCGCAGGATGTCGCTGCTCGTGCCGCCCTGCTCGCCGTAGCCCGGCGCGAGGATCGGGCCGTTGAGGTCGAAGTCGAGCCCGCTGCCGTCGATCGTGGCGCCCACGACCGCCCCGAAGGAGCCCAGCGGCGTGGCGCCGGAGTTCAGCTCGCGCAGGTGGTCGAGCATCGCCGACGCGACGGTGCGCCCGCCGAACTCCTCCGACGTGACGGCCTCCTGCACCTCCGGCCCCTCCTTGTTGGAGGTCGCGGCGAGCACGAACAGGCCGGCGTCGTACCGGCGCGCGGTGTCGACGAAGGGCAACAGCGAGCCGAAGCCGAGATAGGGGCTGATGGTGATCGCGTCGGAGGCGAGCGGCGAGGACGGGTCGAGGTAGGCGTCGGCGTAGGCCTGCGACGTCGAGCCGATGTCGCCGCGCTTCACGTCCAGCAGCACCAGCGCGCCCGCCGCGCGGGAGTCCGCGATGACCCGCTCCAGGACGGCGATGCCCTTGCTGCCGAAGCGCTCGTAGAAGGCCGACTGGGGCTTCACGACGCTGCAGTACGGCGCCACGGCCTCCACCGCACCCAGGGCGAACCTCTCGAGCCCGGCGACGTCGTCGTCGTAGCCCCAGTCGTGGAGGAGCGCGCTGTGCGGGTCGATGCCCACGCAGAACTGGCCGCGGTCGGCGAGGGCGGCGGCGAAACGGGCACCAAACGTCATCAGGGAATCCTTCGCAGTGCGTCGGGGGTGAGGTCGGCGATGGTCGGGTAGCCGTCGACGGCCATGACGAGGTCGGCCTCGGCCTGCAGGGCGCGGACCTGGTGGATCGCGCCGGGCACGCCGCCGAGGGCGAGGGCGTACACGTAGGGGCGGCCGATGGCGACCGCGTCGGCGCCGAGCGCGAGTGCCTTGACGACGTCGGCGCCCGTGCGCACGCCCGAGTCGAAGACGACCGGGCCGCGCCCGTCGACCGCCTCGACGACACCGGGCAGCCACTCGAGGGCCGCTCCCCCGCCGTTGGCCTGACGACCGCCGTGGTTGGAGCAGTAGATGCCGTTGACGCCCTCGTCGAGGGCGCGCCGGGCGTCGTCAGGGTGGCAGACGCCCTTGACGAGGATCGGCAGGTCGGTGAGCGAGCGCAGCCAGGGCAGGTCGTCCCAGGTCACCGGGTGGCCGAAGGTGCCGACCCAGGTCATCACGACCGTGCCGGGGTCGGGGTCCGGCCCGGTCATCTCCCGGAAGACGGGGTCGGAGGTGTAGTTGGCGAGCGCCTTGCCGCGCAGCTGTGGGAAGTTGCCCGACGCGAGGTCGCGGGGCCGCCAGCCCGGCACCCAGGTGTCGAGCGTGATGACGATGGCCTCGTAGCCGGCCTTCTCCGCGCGGCTGACGAGGCTGGCCGCGAGCTCGCGGTTCTTGGGCGTGTAGAGCTGGAACCACGTGCCCGCGTCGCCGGCCGCGGCGGCGACCTCCTCGAGCGGGTCGCTCATCAGCGTCGAGCCGATGAGGGGTACGCCGGTCGCCGCCGCCACCTCTGCCGCGTGCACGTCCCCGTGCTGGTCGGGCGTGCAGAGCCCGACGACGCCGACGGGCGCCAGCAGCAGCGGGCTGGCGAGCGTGCGGCCGAACAGCTCCACCGACAGGTCCCGCTCCGGGCTCGCGCGGAACATCCGCGGCACGAGGGCGTAGCGGCCGAAGGCCTCCACGTTGGCGCGCTGCGTGGTCTCGTCTCCGGCGCCCCCGGCGACGTACGTGCGCAGCTCGGGCGGCAGCGCGGCCAGCGCGTTGCGCTCGAGCTCGGCGTAGTCGAAGGGGTGGGCCGGCAGCACGCCGCCGAGCGCGCCGAGGTAGAGCTCGATCTGGTAGTCGCCGAACGCCATGGTGCTCCTTGTCTCGTGCGGCTAGCGCAGGGCCTTGAGGACCTGCTTGGGCCAGCCCGGGCCACCGTAGATCAGGCCGCTGTAGACCTGCACCAGGTCCGCACCCGCGTCGATCCGCTCCCTCGCGTCGGCGGGCGTGCTGATGCCGCCGACCCCGATGAGCGTGAGCCGGTCGCCGACGCGTCCGCGCAGCAGCCGCACGACCTCCGTCGAGCGCTCACGCAGCGGTGCGCCGGAGAGGCCGCCGGCGCCGCACGCCTCGACCTTCGCGGGGTCGGAGCGCAGGCGGTCGCGGGAGATGGTGGTGTTGGTGGCGATGACCCCGGACAGGCCGAGGTCGAGCGCCATGTCGGCGACCGCCAGCACGTCCTCGTCGGACAGGTCCGGCGCGATCTTCACCAGCAGGGGCACCCGGCGGTCGGTGACCGACTCGTCCGTCGTACGACGCACGTGGGCGAGCAGCGGGGCGAGCTTCTCGACGGCCTGCAGGTTGCGCAGGCCGGGGGTGTTCGGGGAGCTGACGTTGACGACGAGGTAGTCGGCGTGCGGGGCGAGCAGGCGGGTCGAGGTCTCGTAGTCGGCCTCGACAGCCGCCTGGTCGTCGTCGGGGACGACCTTCGACTTGCCGATGTTGACGCCGAGGACGAGTCCGCCGGGCTTGCGCCTGCGCCCGGCCAGCCGGCGCGCGACGGTCTCGGCGCCGTCGTTGTTGAAGCCCATCCGGTTGACGACCGCCCGGTCCTCGGGGAGCCGGAACAGCCGCGGCTTCGGGTTGCCGGGCTGGGGCAGCGCGGTGACCGTGCCGATCTCGACGTGCCCGAAGCCGAAGGCGCCCATCCGGTCGTAGACCTCGGCGGTCTTGTCGAAGCCGGGCGCGAGCCCGAGCCGGTTGGGGAAGGTGAGGCCCATCGCCTCGACCGGCGCCCGGCCGGGGATCCGGGCCCGGGTGAGCACCGGTCCCCCGGCCTTGAGGGCGTCGTAGGTCAGGTGGTGCGCCTTCTCGGCGTCCATCCGGACCAGGCAGGTCTCGAAGACCTTGTCGTACAGGGTCACTGCGCGTGCCACTCCTGCAGCGACCGCACGCCGATCGAGCCGGCGCGGATCGCCGCGATGCCCTGCACCGCCGCGGCCAGGCCCTGAACGGTGGTGATGCACGGCGTGCCGGTCAGCACGGCCGACGAGCGGATCTCGTAGCCGTCGATGCGCGAGTCGCCGCCACCGGTCGAGCCGTGCGGGGTGTTGACGATCAGGTCGATCTCGCCGCCGAGGATCATGTCGACGACCGTCGGCTCCCCGTTCGGTCCCTTGCCCTCGAAGTGCTTGCGCACCACGGTGGCCTGGATGCCGTTGCGGCGCAGCACCTCGGCCGTGCCCTGGGTCGCGAGGATCTCGAAGCCGTAGTCCGCGAGGACCCGGGCCGGGAAGATCATCGTCCGCTTGTCGCGGTTCGCGATCGAGATGAAGACCTTGCCCTCGGTCGGGAGCGAGCCGTACGCCGCGGCCTGCGACTTGCTGAAGGCGGTGCCGAAGTCGGCGTCGAAGCCCATCACCTCGCCGGTCGACTTCATCTCGGGCCCGAGGACCGTGTCGACGAAGCTGCCCTCCTTGGTGCGGAACCGGTTGAACGGCAGCACCGCCTCCTTGACCGCGATCGGGGCGTCGGCCGGCAGCGTGCCGCCGTCGCCCTCGGCGGGCAGCGCGCCCGCGGCGCGGAGCTCGGCGATGGACTCGCCCAGCATCACCCGGGCCGCGGCCTTCGCGAGCTGGGTGCCGGTCGCCTTGGACACGAACGGGACCGTCCGCGACGCGCGCGGGTTGGCCTCGATCACGTAGAGGACGTCCGCCCCGAGCGCGAACTGGATGTTGATCAGGCCGCGGACCCCGACCCCCTCCGCGATGGCCGTCGTGGCCTCGCGGATCCGGGTGATCTCGGCGTCGCCGAGCGTGATCGGCGGCAGGGCGCACGACGAGTCGCCGGAGTGGATGCCGGCCTCCTCGATGTGCTCCATCACGCCGCCGAGGAAGAGGTCCGTGCCGTCGTACAGGGCGTCGACGTCGATCTCGACCGCGTCGTCGATGAAGCGGTCGACCAGGACCGGGCGGTCCGGGCTGATCTCGGTCGCGGCCTCGATGTAGGACTTCAGCGCGGCGTCGCTGTAGACGATCTGCATGCCACGCCCGCCGAGGACGTACGACGGCCGCACGAGCACCGGGTAGCCGATGGTGTGCGCGATCGCCTGCGCGTCCTCGAAGGAGACGGCGGTGCCGTGCTTCGGCGCGACGAGGCCGGCGTCGGCCAGGACCCGGCCGAACGCGCCGCGCTCCTCGGCGAGTTCGATCGCCTCGGGCGTCGTACCGGCGATCGGGACCCCGGCGTCCTCGAGGCCCTGCGCGAGACCGAGCGGCGTCTGGCCGCCGAGGGTCGCGATGACCCCGGCGATCGGGCCCGCGGCCTTCTCCGCCTCGTAGATCTCGAGGACGTCCTCGAGGGTCAGCGGCTCGAAGTAGAGCCGGTCCGAGGTGTCGTAGTCGGTCGAGACCGTCTCGGGGTTGCAGTTGACCATGATCGTCTCGTAGCCGGCCTCGGCCAGCGCGAGCGAGGCGTGCACGCACGAGTAGTCGAACTCGATGCCCTGGCCGATCCGGTTGGGACCGGAGCCGAGGATGATCACGGCCTCCTTGCCCTCGGCGCGCGGCTGGACCTCGGTCTCCTCGTCGTACGACGAGTAGTAGTACGGCGTGGCCGCCGCGAACTCGGCAGCGCAGGTGTCCACGGTCTTGTAGACCGGGCGCACGCCGAGCGTCTGCCGGGCGATCCGGACCTCGGACTCCTTCAGGCCGCGGATGCCCGCGATCTGGGCGTCGGAGAAGCCGTGCCGCTTGGCCAGGCGCAGGGCGCCGGCGTCCAGCAGTTCCGACGCGCCCACCTTCTGGGCGATCTCGTCGATCATGAAGACCTGGTCGACGAACCACGGGTCGATCTTCGTGGCGTCGTGGATCTCCTCCTGCGTGGCGCCGGCCCGGATGGCCTGCATCAGCTTCTGCAGGCGGCCGTCGTGCGGGACCTTGATCTCCTCGAGGAGTGCGTCCTTGTCGCCGGGCTCGCCGGTCCAGTGGAAGGGCGCGGACTTGTTCTCCAGCGAGCGCAGCGCCTTGTTGAGCGCCTCGGTGAAGTTGCGGCCGATGGCCATCGCCTCGCCGACCGACTTCATGTGGGTGGTGAGCGTCGGGTCGGCGGTCGGGAACTTCTCGAACGCGAACCGCGGCACCTTGACGACCACGTAGTCGAGCGTGGGCTCGAAGGAGGCCGGGGTCTCCTTCGTGATGTCGTTGGGGATCTCGTCGAGCGTGTAGCCGACGGCCACCTTGGCGGCGATTTTGGCGATCGGGAAGCCGGTCGCCTTCGAGGCCAGCGCCGAGGACCGCGAGACGCGGGGGTTCATCTCGATGACGATGACCCGGCCGTCGGCGGGGTTGACGGCGTACTGGATGTTGCAGCCGCCGGTGTCGACGCCGACCTCGCGGATGATGCCGATCGCCAGGTCGCGCAGGTGCTGGTACTCGCGGTCGGTGAGGGTCATCGCCGGGGCGACGGTGATCGAGTCACCGGTGTGCACGCCCATCGGGTCGAAGTTCTCGATCGAGCAGATGATGACGACGTTGTCGGCCTTGTCGCGCATCACCTCCAGCTCGTACTCCTTCCACCCGAGGATCGACTCCTCGATCAGCACCTCGGTGGTGGGGCTGGCGGACAGGCCGGCGCCGGCGATGCGGTGCATGTCGGCCTCGTCGTAGGCGATGCCGGAGCCGAGGCCGCCCATCGTGAAGGACGGGCGTACGACGATCGGGAAGCCCAGCTCGCCGGCGGCCTTCTCGACCTCCTCCATCGAGTGGCACACGAAGCTGCGGGCGACCTCGCCGCCCACCTTCTCGACGATCGCGTTGAACAGCTCGCGGTTCTCGCCGCGGTGGATGGCCTCGAAGCTGGCGCCGATCATCTCGACGCCGTACTTCTCCAGGACGCCGCTCTCGTGCGCCGCGATGGCGGCGTTGAGCGCGGTCTGGCCACCGAGGGTCGGCAGGATCGCGTCGGGGCGCTCCTTGGCGATGACCTTCTCGACGAACTCCGGGGTGATCGGCTCGACGTAGGTCGCGTCGGCGAACTCCGGGTCGGTCATGATCGTCGCCGGGTTGGAGTTGATCAGGATGACCCGCAGGCCCTCCTCCTTGAGCACCCGGCAGGCCTGGGTGCCCGAGTAGTCGAACTCGCACGCCTGGCCGATGACGATCGGCCCGGAGCCGATGACCAGGACCGACTTGATGTCTTCACGCTTCGGCATCAGGCCTTCTCCTCCAGAAGCTGCACGAACCGGTCGAAGAGGTACGCCGCGTCGTGCGGGCCGGCGGCGGCCTCGGGGTGGTACTGGACGGAGAAGCTCTTGAGCGCACCGGAGCCGTCGCGGAGCTCGAGGCCCTCGACGACGTCGTCGTTCAGGCACACGTGGCTGACCGTCGCGACGCCGTACGGCGTCTCGGTCGCCGTGTCGCGCGGGGCGTCGACGGCGAAGCCGTGGTTGTGCGCGGTGACCTCCACCTTGCGGGTGGTCAGGTCCATCACCGGCTGGTTGATGCCCCGGTGGCCGTACTTCAGCTTGTAGGTGCCGAAGCCGAGCGCACGGCCGAAGAGCTGGTTGCCGAAGCAGATGCCGAAGTACGGCAGGTCGCGGCCCAGCGCCTCCTGGAGCAGCTCGACCTGGCCGGTCGTCGCGGCCGGGTCGCCGGGACCGTTGGAGAAGAACAGGCCGTCGGGCTGCACGGCCAGCACGTCGTCGATCGACGCCGTGGCGGGCAGCACGTGCACCTCGATGCCCCGCTCGCTCATCCGGTAGGGGGTCATGTCCTTGATGCCGAGGTCGAGGGCGGCGACGGTGAACCGCTTCTCGCCCTGGGCCTCGACGACATAGGTCTCGCTGGTGGAGACCGCCTCGGAGAGGTTGGCGCCGGTCATCTCGGCGGACGCCTTGACCTTCTCCAGCAGCTTCACCGGGTCGGTCTCGACCGTGGAGATCCCGACGCGCATGGCGCCGCTCTCGCGCAGGTGGCGGGTCAGGGCACGGGTGTCGATGCCGGAGATCCCCACCACGCCCTGGGCCCTCAGCTCGTCGTCGAGCGAGCGCTGGGAGCGCCAGTTGCTCGGGACGCGCGCAGGGTCGCGGACGACGTACCCGGCGACCCAGATCCGCTTCGACTCGGGGTCCTCGTCGTTCATGCCGGTGTTGCCGACGTGCGGGGCGGTCATCACGACCACCTGGCGGTGGTACGACGGGTCGGTGAGCGTCTCCTGGTAGCCGGTCATGCCGGTGTTGAAGACCGCCTCGCCGAAGGTCTCGCCGGCGGCACCGTAGGCCTCACCGTGGAACGTGCGGCCGTCCTCGAGGACGAGGAGGGCGGGTTGGGCTGGGGCGGTCATGCGAGGGCTCCTTCCAGCACCGTGGGCGTGCCGCGCAGCAGCGTGGCGACCACCCGTCCGGTGAGCTTGCGGTCGTGCCAGGGGTTGTTGCGGCTCAGCGAGACGCTGGCCGCGCGGTCGACCACCACCTGGGCGGCGGGGTCGACGAGGGTCAGGTTGGCGGGCTCGCCGACGGCGATCGGGCGACCGTGGCCCTCCAGGCCGGCGATGCGCGCCGGGCTCTCGCTCATCGCGCGGGCCACGCCGGCCCAGTCGAGCTGGCCGCTCTCGACCATCACGGTGGTGATGACGGACAGCGCCGTCTCCAGCCCGAGCATGCCGAACGCCGCGTCGACGAAGGCGTGCTCCTTGTCGTGTCGTGCGTGTGGCGCGTGGTCGGTGGCGACCGCGTCGATCGTGCCGTCGGCGAGCGCGGCGCGCAGCGCCTCGACGTCCTCGGCCGGGCGCAGCGGCGGGTTGACCTTGAAGGTCGGGTCGTAGCTGCTGAGCAGGTCGGTGGTGAGCAGCAGGTGGTGCGGCGTGACCTCCGCGGTCACGTCGATCCCCTGCGCCTTGGCCCACCGGACCACCTCGACGCTGCCGGCGGTCGAGACGTGGGCGACGTGGACGCGGCTGCCGGTGTGCCGGGCGAGCATCACGTCGCGGGCGACGATGACCTCCTCGGCGATCCCGGGCCAGCCGGGCAGGCCGAGGCGTCCGGAGAGCTCGCCCTCGTGGCAGCAGGCGGTCGGGCCGGCGAGCGCCGGGTCCTGGCTGTGCTGGCTGACCACACCACCGAACGCCTTGACGTACTCCAGCGTCCGGCGCATGACCCGCGCGTCGTGGACGCACTTGCCGTCGTCGGAGAAGACGCGGACCTTCGCGCGGCTGCGGGCCATCAGCCCGAGCTCGGCGAGCTCCTCGCCCGCCAGCCCCTTGGTGACCGCGCCGACCGGCTGGACGTCGACCAGGCCGGCCGCGCGGCCGAGGTCGAGGACCCGCTCGGCGGCCTCCGCGGTGTCGGTGACGGGGTTGGTGTTGGCCATGGCGAGGACCGCGGTGAAGCCTCCGACGGCCGCGGCGCGGGAGCCGGTCAGCACCGTCTCGGCGTCCTCACGACCCGGCTCGCGCAGGTGCGTGTGCAGGTCGACGAGGCCCGGCAGCAGGCGCAGGCCGTCGGCGTCGATGGTCCGCTCCGCCTTCGTCGAGACCGAGCCGATCTCGGCGATCACGCGGTCGGCGACGAGGACGTCGGCCGTCGTACCGTCGGGCAGGGTGGCGCCCTTGATCAAGGTGCTCATGCAGAAGTCTCCTCGCCGGCGAGCAGGTGGTAGAGGACGGACATCCGGACCGCGACGCCCGAGGACACCTGGTCGAGGACCAGGCTGTCGGCGGCGTCGGCGGCGTCCGGGGAGATCTCGAGGCCGCGGTTCATCGGACCGGGGTGCAGGATCGGCGTGCCGGGCTTCAGGAGCGCGAGGCGGTCGCGGGTGAGGCCGTAGCCGATGGTGTACTCGCGGGCCGTGGGGAAGAAGCCGCCGCTCATCCGCTCGCGCTGCACGCGCAGCATCATCACCGCGTCGACCTCGGGCAGCACCGCGTCCAGGTCGTACGACGTCGCGAAGCCGGCCTCCTTCGACCAGTCCCCCACACCGGCCGGCATCAGCGTCGGCGGAGCCACCACGGTGACGCTCGCGCCGAGCTTGACCAGGCTCTTGACGTTGCTGCGGAACACCCGGCTGTGCGTGACGTCGCCGACGATCGCGACGTGCTTGCCCTCGAGGGTGCCGAGCTTGCGCGTCAGGGCGTAGCCGTCGAGCAGCGCCTGCGTCGGGTGCTCGTGGGTGCCGTCGCCGGCGTTGATGACGGGGACGTCGACCCAGCGGCTGATCTGCTCGGCGGCGCCGCTGGCGGAGTGGCGCACGACCAGGCCGTCGATGCCCATGGCCGTCACGGTCAGCGCCGTGTCGCGCAGCGACTCGCCCTTGCTCGTGCTGCTCCCCTTGGCCGACAGGTTGATCACGTCGGCGGAGAGCCACTTGCCGGCGATCTCGAAGCTCGACCGGGTGCGGGTGGAGTCCTCGAAGAAGAGGTTGATCACCGTCCGCCCGCGCAGCGCGGGCAGCTTCTTCACCTCGCGCCTCTGCACGTCGTGCATCTCCGCGGCGGTGGTGAAGATCTGGTGGATGTCGGCGACCTCCAGGTCGTCGATGCTCAGCAGGTGCCGGTTCACTGGATGGTCACCTCGTCCTCCCCGTCGATCTCGCTCAGGCGCAGGCTGACGCGCTCGCTGCGCGCCGTGGGCAGGTTCTTGCCGACGTGGTCGGCGCGGATCGGGAGCTCGCGGTGGCCGCGGTCGACCAGCACGGCCAGCCGTACGACGGCGGGCCGGCCCAGGTCCGAGAGGGCGTCGAGCGCGGCGCGGATGGTGCGCCCGGAGTAGAGCACGTCGTCGACGAGCACGACGGTCTTGCCGTCGATGCCACCGGCGGGCAGCTCGGTGCGGTGCGGGGCACGCGTGGGGTGCGAGCGCAGGTCGTCGCGGTACATCGTGACGTCGAGCGAGCCGGTCGCGACCGTCGTACCTTCGACGGTCGCGATGTTCGCGGCGATCCGGTGGGCCAGCGGCACCCCGCGGGTGTGCAGGCCGAGAAGCAGAAGATCCTCGGCGCCCTTGTTGCGCTCGAGGATCTCGTGGGAAATGCGGACCAACGCCCGGCTGATGTCGCCGGCGTCGAGGACGACGCGCCCCTGAGCGGGGGCCTGGTCGTGGGTAGGCATCAGTGTGCCTGACCTCCTTCTCCGCCTCACGGGACGGCTCCTTAAAGGATGTCTGAACGGGCTCCACCCTAGCGGTTGGAGGCCCTTCCGGCCGAACCGGGTCCGGTGTGCCGCGGACCACGCCGGCGCGCGGTCAGGCCGATCGCAGGCGCTCCAGCAGCGGCCCGGCCGCCTCGTCCAGGAACCGCTGCTGGAACCGGTCGCCGACCTGGACGAGCGCCACGTCGGTGAAGCCTGCCTCCGGGAACGCCAGCACCGCCTCGGCGATCGCGTCGAGGTCGGGTCCGCACGGGATCTTGTCCGCGACGTCCTCGGCGCGCACGAACTGGCTCGCCGCCTCGAAGCCGGCGGGGGTCGGCAGGTCGGCGTTCACACCCCAGCCCCCGCCGAACCAGCGGAACTGCTCGTGGGCGAGCTTCACCGCCTCGTCGCGGTCGGGCGCCCAGCAGATCGGGACCTGCCCGATGGCCCGGGCGGCCCGGCCGACCTGCGGCGCACCGTCGGTCTGGTTCCACTGCTGCACGAGCGCGGCGTCCGGCTCGACGGCGACCAGGTGGTCGGCGCTCTCGGCGAGCGCCTCGATGGCGCGCGGTCCCCCGACGGCGACCCCGATCTCGACCGGCTTGTCCGGGAGGTCCCAGACGCGGGCCGACTCGACCTCGAAGTACTCCCCCTTGTGGTCGACCAGCTCACCGGTGTGCAGCGAGCGGATCACGTCGATCGCCTCGGCCAGCATCTCCAGGCGCGTCTCCACACCGGGCCACCCGGCGCCGACGACGTGCTCGTTCAGGCTCTCGCCGCTGCCCACGCCGAGGGTGAAGCGGTTGCCCGAGAGCACCGCCAGGGTCGCGGCCTTCTGGGCGACGACGGCGGGGTGGTAGCGCATCGTCGGGCAGGTCACGTAGGTCATCAGGTCGAGGTCGGTCGTCGCCTGGGCCACGGCCCCGAGGACGGTCCACGCGTACGGCGCGTGCCCCTGCTCCACCAGCCATGGCGAGTAGTGGTCGCTGCAGACCGCGAACTCGAAGCCCTTGTCCTCGGCCGCCTGGGCGTAGGTGACCAGCTCGCGCGGCCCGCTCTGCTCGGTCATCAAGGTGTAGCCGAAGGTGGTCATGGTGGCCCCGGTACCCGGTCGGGCGTCGTACCAACGGGGCGGGACGGCCCGGGCAGGACGAAGGGGCCCCGTGTCCCTGGAGCCCCTTCGCGCATGCCCTCGTCAAGCGGTCACTTGAAGGCGTCCTTCACCTTCTCGCCCGCCTGCTTGAGGTTGCCCTTGAGCTGGTCGCCCTTGCCTTCGGCTTCCAGGTCCTCGTCGTCGGTGGCCTTGCCGACCGACTCCTTGAGCTTGCCCGTCTTCTCCTCGGCGGCGTTGCTGATCTTGTCGTCGAGACCCATCGTGGGACCCCCTTCAGTCTCGCGCGGCGGGCTCCTTGCAGCCCGCACGGCCGTACTCCTGCACTACCCGGCCGCCGCGCGACGATCCGGTCATCCATGGATCCATGGTCGTGCGCCCGGCGGACCTGCCGGGCCCCGTCATGAAGGCCGCGCCCACGTCCAGACGCCCGGACTCGTCTCGACGGTCTCCGCGGGATAGGCGTCCAGGACGGCCCGCAGGTGCCCGGCCTGCTCGAGGACCCACCCGTCGGCCAGCTGCACCGGGACGACGAGCTGCGCGCCCGACCCCGGCTCGTCGAGGATCGTCACGATCGCGCCGCCGTCGTCAGGTGCGACGGTCAGGACGATCGTCCGACCGGTGTCACGCCAGGTCGCCTCGTCGCCGATCGACAGGGCATCCAGGCACCGCGACCACTCGTCGAGGTCTCCCCGGGTGACGACGTCCTCGGCGTGCAGCCGAAACACGCCTGCATCCACGACCAGCTGGGCGGACAGGTGGTCGTGGTGCTCGGGCACGCCGGCGCCGAAGCGCCCGGTGACGACCACGCTCACCTCGTTGCCCTGTCCCGACAGGTGGATCATTCGCAGGGCGGTCTCGTCCGACATGGGCCGATCGTCGCGCATCTACAACGCGGCGGCCATCCCCGCACACGCCCGCAGCCACGCCCGTCGGGTGGCCGCCGACAGCTCGCCGTACGGGACCACCGACCCGGACACGAGCGCCGGGTCGTAGGGCACCCGGTAGACGCCGCGGGTGCGCTGCTCGTAGACCTGGGTCAGGTCGCGCGCGAGGCCCTCGTCGACCTTGGGGCTGGGGTCGGAGAGCACCGTCACCGTCTTGTACTTGAGGTTCTCGTAGCCGGCGTCCTGGAGGGCGTCGAGCATCCACAGCCCGCTGTAGCCGGTGTCCTCGCGCACGGTGCTGGTGACGACCAGGAGGTCGGCCGCCTCGGCCGCGGCCAGCCAGTTCTCGGCCCTCAGGTTGTTGCCGGTGTCCACCAGGATGATCCGGTAGAACCGCTCCAGCAGCGCGTGCACCTCCGCGAAGTCCTTCGCGTGGATGACGCCGGTGACGTCGGGACGCTCGTCCGAGGCCAGGACGTCGAAGTGCGCGTCGCCCTGCGAGCGGACGAAGGCACCGAGGTCGCCGATGCGCGACTGGTAGACGTCCTTGAACCGCTCGACGTCCTCGAGCAGCTCACGGGTCGTGTTGCGGTGGGCGCTCCGGGCACCGCGGATGCCGAGGGTCCCGCGCGTCTCGTTGTTGTCCCAGCCGATCACGCCGCCGCCGCGCACGGTGCCGAAGGTGTAGCCGGCGGCGAGCACGCCGGTCGTCTTGGCCGCGCCGCCCTTCGGGTTCACGAACGCGATCGTGCGCGGGCCGTCGAAGTCCTTCTGGATGAGCGCCCGGTCGGCCTCCCAGGCCCGCTCCTTCGCGCCCATGGCCGGCTTGACCAGGCCACCCGACCAGCGGCGTACCCGGCCCCGCCATCCCCACGTCGCCGGACCGGGTTGCTTGTCGTTGTCGCGACGGTCGAGGAAGTCGGTGGCGCTCATGAAGCGCCGCGGCTCGACGTGGGCGGGCGCGGGCGGCGCGGGAGCCGCGGCAGGCGGGGCGCTCGGCGGGGCGCTCGGCGGAGCAGGCCGGTACGACGGCGGCGGGCCGGTCGGTGGCGCGGCCGTCGGTGGTGGCGCCGTCGGGCGGGCACCCGGATCGGGTCGCATCGCCGTGTGCTCGCCGATCGGCCCGGCGTGCGGGATCGGGTCCGTCAGCGGATCCACCGGTGCCCCGGCCCGAGCGGCCTCGAGCTGCTGCTCGCTGAAGGCCTCCAGCTCCGTGGTGGTGTAGAGGCGGTCCGAGGTGTTCTGCGGATCGGGCTCCGGCTGGGCAGGGTCGACATCGGTCTGACTCACGAGAACCTCCGAGATAGGCAGTCAGTCCCGACCAAACTACCCCGGCGCCCGGCCGTCGACGGGCGTGCCGTGCACAGCCCGTCGTCTCATCCGGTCATGTCAGGAGATGTCGCCCAGCGCCGTCTCGATCGCCCGGTGGAAGGTCGGGTAGGCGAAGTGCATCCCGCGCAGGGTCGCCAGCGGCACCTCCGCGTGGATCGCGGTGACCAGCATCCCGATGATCTCCCCGCCCGAGGGTCCGACGGCGGTCGCGCCCACGAGCACGTCACGGTCGAGGTCGGCGACCACCTTGATCACGCCCTCGTTGCCGACCTTGTGCAGCCAGCCACGGCTCGACTCCTGCAGCTTCGAGATGCCGACCCCGACGTTGAGGCCGGCGTCACGCGCCTGCTTCTCGGTCATCCCGACCGAGCCGACCTCCGGATCGGTGAAGGTCGCCCGGGACACCGCGCGATAGTCGGCCCACGGGCCGTCCTCCCCGGTCAGGTCCCGGATCGCCACGTTGGCCTGGTACATCGACATGTGCGTGAACGCACCCTTGCCCGTGATGTCGCCGATCGCCCACAGGCCGTCGACGCCGGCCACCCGCATCCGCTCGTCGACGTCGATCGCCCGGGCCGACGGGTCGCCGCCGACGGTGTCGAGGCCCACGTCCCCCAGGTTGGTACGACGACCGGCGGCCACCAGCAGGGCCTGGGCCGCGAGCGTCGTACCGTCCGCGAGGCCGATCGCGAACGCACCGTCGTGGCGCACGGAGCTGACCCCGACGCCGGCGCGCACGGAGATCCCCTCGGCCTCCAGGGCGGAGGCGACCACGGCGCTCGCCTCCGGCTCCTCGGGTCCGAGGATCCGCTCGAAGGCCTCGACGACGGTCACCTCGACGCCGAACCGCGAGAACGCCTGGGCCAGCTCGCAGCCGATCGCTCCCCCGCCCAGGACGACCAGGCTGGTCGGCAGCTCACGGAGGCGGACCGCGTCGCGGTTGGTCCAGTACGGCGTGTCGGCCAGCCCGTCGATCGGCGGGACCGCGGGCTCCGTTCCGGTGTTGAGCACCACCCCGCGTCGTACCGTCAGCTCGACGTCGCCGTCGTCGGTCGTGACCACGACCCGGCCGGGACCGGCGAGCCGGCCGGTGCCGCGCAGGAACCGGGCACCGGCATCCTCGAGCCGCTTGACCGCGACCGTGTCGTCCCAGTCGTCGGTCGCCTCGTCGCGGATCCGGTCCGCGACGGGGGTCCAGTCCGCGGTGACCTCGGTGCTCCCGCCGAGCGCGGGCACGCGCCGGGCCTCGGCGAGCGCGTCGGCCGCGCGGATCATCATCTTCGACGGGACGCACCCGAAGTAGGGACACTCGCCTCCGACGAGACGGCGGTCGACCCCGACCACGGAGAGCCCGGCCCGGGCCAGCGAGGCGGCGACGTGCTCGCCCCCCGGCCCGAGTCCGATGACGACGACATCCACCTCATCAGGCTGAGACATGTCGCCAGATTGGCACATCGGGCAAGCCGGCGGCCAGCATCAGGCATCGCTCAGACGAGCGTGGACTTGCTCCTCTGGATGGCGCCGAGGACCCCGTTGACGAAGGTCGGCGACTCGTCGGTCGACAGCTCCTGGACCAGGGCCATCGCCTCGGTCACCGCGACCGTGTCCGGCACGTCGTCGGCCCAGAGCATCTCCCAGACCCCGATCCGCAGCACGTTGCGGTCGACCGCGGGCATGCGGGCGAGGCTCCAGCCGGTGGAGAACTCGGTGAGGACCTCGTCGATCCGCTCCCGCCGCTCCGTCACGCCCTCGATGAGCGTGCGGGTGTAGGGGTTGCTCGGCGCCTCGCCCTCGGCGACGACGCGCGCGAGCGCCTCGACGCCCGTCTCGCCGCGCAGGTCGGCGGCGTACAGGACGTCGAGGGCACGCTTGCGGGCCTTGGTGCGGGCTCCCATCAGGGTGGCCACTCAGCCCTTCACACGGGAGAGGTACGAGCCGCCCTCGCGGGTGTCGACCTTGATCTTCTCGCCCTGCTCGATGAACAGCGGGACCTGGATCTCGGCGCCGGTCTCGAGCGTGGCCGGCTTGGTGCGGCCCGTGGCGGAGTCGCCGACGACGCCCGGCTCGGTGTAGGAGACGAGGAGCTCGACCGAGGCCGGCATCTCGATGAAGAGGACGCGGCCCTCGTTGGTGGCGATCACGACGTCCTGGTTCTCCAGGAGGAAGCCGGCGGCGGAGCCGACGATCTCCGGGGTGACCTCGATCTGGTCGTAGGTCTGGACGTCCATGAAGACGAAGTTCGTGCCGTCGTTGTAGAGGTACTGGAACGAGCGGCGGTCGACCGTGGCGGTCTCGACCTTGGTGCCGGCGTTGAAGGTCTTGTCGACGTTCTTGCCCGACTCGACGTGCTTGAGCTTGGTGCGGACGAAGGCCGGGCCCTTGCCGGGCTTCACGTGCTGGAACTCGACCACCTGCCAGAGCTGGCCCTCCAGGTTGAGCACCATGCCGTTCTTGAGGTCGTTCGTCGTTGCCATGCGTCAGCCTTCTTCGATGCAGATGTCAATGGGGTGCGGCCACCGCCGTCGAGACGTGGCACAGCGTCCGATCCTATCGACGGGCGCCAACGGCGGGAAATCTTCGATCAGCCGCGTAACACCCGCCCGGCCCGGCGTCATGAAGGTGTGTACGGCGACAACGGGTCGCCACGAGGGAGGACACCATGCGCAAGCTCACCCCCTACCGCGCCGCCGCGGCGGCGTTCGCGATCGTGCTCGCCACGCTCGGCGGTGCCTACGCCGTGAGCGCGGCCGGCGGCTCCGACGACCAGGACCAGAGCGTCGTCGAGGACTCCACGAGCGACAGCCCGGAGACCGACGCGACCGACGACGCGTCGGAGTCGCCGGAGGCCGAGGAGACCGACGAGACCGACGCCCCCGACGAGACCGAAGCCGACGACCCGGAGACCGACGACGCCGACGAGGCCGACGACCAGGACGAGAACGAGGGTCCCGACGACCACGGCGACCACCACGGCCGTGACCACGCCGAGGACGGCGACGACCAGGGCGAGGACGCCGACGACCACGGCGACCACCACGGCGACGACGCCGACCACGACGAGGACGGCGACCACCACGGCGACGAGTCCGAGGCCCCCGAGGTCGACGACGACTCCGGCCACGACGGCTCGGGCCACGACGGGTCCGACGACGCCACCGACGACGCGACCGACGACTCGGGCCACGACGGCTCGGGCCACGACGGATCCGACGACTGACCAGGACCGCCCGGGAGCGCGACAATGGCTCCCGGGCGATCACTCCCCACCCCTGACGAGAACGAATGCGCATGGACCGCACCCCTGACCTGAGCCTGCCGATCCCGGAGACGCCGGCCGACCCGGCCTTCATGGCCCAGCTGGCGCTCGAGGCGCGCGCCTCCGTCCCCGGGTCCGGTACGACGCCGGCCGTCGCCCCGCGCGGCTGGGCCGCTGCCGTCGCCGCGGCCGCCGCGGTCGCCGTGGTCGCGGGCGGCGCCGTGGCACTGACCGGGCTGGGGCGCGACGACGACACGGAGCCGTTGCCTGCGACGTCGATCACCCCCGGCGACGACGCGTCCACCACCGGCGGTGCGACGACCGGCGACGACGGTGACACCACCCGCCCGCCCGACGACGACGCGTCCGGTGCCGGCGCCGGCACGACCGTCCCCGGCCCGGGCACGGCCGGCGGCACCGGGGGCAGCACGGAAGGCGGCACGGAGGGCGGCACGGGCGGCGGGATGGACCACGGCCGCGGCGGCGGAGGCGACGACGCCACGCAGGACGGCGACCACCGCGGCTCCGACGACACGACCGACGACAGCCACGGCGGGCGGGGCGGTTCCGACGACGGCACGGACTCGCCCGAGGGCACCGACACGCCCGACAGCCCGGACTCGACCGACGACGGCGGCCACCACAGCGGCAGCGGCGGGGGCGACGGCTCGGGCGGGGGCAGCGACGACAGCGCGGACGGTCCCACCGGGGCCGCCTCGGCGGGGGCCTGAGACGGCGCCGCACGGTGGAGGACGAACTCATCACGCGGGCTCGGGACGGGGACCCCGACGCCTGGCGCGACCTCTACGAGAGCCTGACCGGCCGACTGCTGGTCTGGCTCGAGTCGCGTCCGTCCGGTGACGTGCTGACGGCCCCGGACGACCTGGTCGCGGAGACCTGGCTGGTGGCCGCCCGTTCGATCGCCGACTTCGAGGGCGACCGCGACGCCTTCGCCGGCTGGCTGTTCGGCATCGCCCGCAACCACGTCCGGGCGGCGCGTCGTCGTACCCTGCGGCGCGCGACGGCGCCCGTCGAGCCCGCCACCCTCGCCACCGTCATCCCGTTGCGTCCGCCGACCGAGCCGGGCTTCGCCGAGGAGGTGTCGGGTGCCGACTGGACCCGGCGGGCGCTGCTGTCACTGCCCGCGCGCGAGCGGGAGGTGCTCACCTGCACCGAGGTCGCCGGGTTGAGCAACCAGCAGACGGCGATCGCGCTGGGCATGACCCCGACCGCGGTCCGGGTGGCCCGTCACCGCGGGCTGAGCCGGTTGCGGCGCACCCTCCCCGTCGCGGGCCTCACTGCGCCGCGATGAACTCCAGCGCCTGCCGGTAGCCGTCGATGCCCTCGCCCTCGATCACCTTCGCGGCGTGCGGGGTGACGACCGAGGTGTGTCGGAACTCCTCCGGCCGCTTCGACGGGGCGCTGATGTGCACCTCGACGAGCGGCGCCGTCAGCTGCGCGCAGGCGTCGAAGATCGCGTAGGAGTAGTGCGTCCACGCGGCCGCGTTGAGCACGACCGGCCAGCCCCAGTCGGCGGCGTTGTTGAGCCAGTCGATCATCTGGCCCTCGTGGTTGGTCTGCTGGAAGCGCACCTGGAGGCCGTAGTCCTTGCCCCAGCCGGTCAGCAGCTTGGCGAGGTCGGCGTGCGTGGTGTGGCCGTAGATCTCCGGCTGCCGGCGTCCCAGCCGGTTCAGGTTCGGCCCGTTGAGGACGTAGACCTCTTGCTTGCCCATGGCTCAGGATCCTGCCAGAGCCGCGTACGCCGCCCGCAGGTCCTCCTCCGAGGGCCCGGCCAGCACGACCGGCTTCGCCAGGTCCTCGAGCACGACGAACCGCAGCTGGTTGCCGCGCGACTTCTTGTCGACGCGCATGGTGGCGAGCAGGTCGTCGAACGAGGCGTCGCTCCACGACGTCGGGAGCCCGACCCTGCCGAACGCAGCACGGTGGCGGGCGACGAGCTCCGGGGAGAGCCCGCCGGCGCGGGCGGCCAGCTCGGCGACGTACACGCAGCCGATGGCGACGGCCTCGCCGTGGCGGATGCCGTAGTCGGTGGCCTTCTCGATCGCGTGGGCCAGGGTGTGGCCGTAGTTGAGCGCCTCGCGGCCCGGGTGGCCGTCGACGCCGCCCTTCTCCTTGAGGTCGCCGGCGACGACCGCCGCCTTCACCGCGACCGACCGCTCGACGAGCTCGCGCAGCACCGGCGAGTCGGCGGTCAGGTCGGTCGGCTCGGTCTCCTCGACCAGCTCCAGGATCCGGGGGTCGGCGATGAAGCCGCACTTGATGACCTCACCGAGGCCGGCGACCAGCTCCTCGCGCGGCAGGGTCGCCAGCAGGGCCAGGTCGCAGAGCACGCCGGCGGGCTCGTGGAAGGAGCCGACGAGGTTCTTGCCCGCGGGGGTGTTGATGCCGGTCTTGCCGCCGACGGCCGCGTCGACCATGGCGAGCAGGGTCGTCGGCACGTGGACGACCGCGACGCCACGCAGCCAGGTGGCAGCGACGAACCCGCCGAGGTCGGTGGTCGCACCGCCGCCGAGGGTCACGACCGCGTCGGAGCGGGTGAATCCCTCCTCGCCGAGCCCCTCCCAGCACGCGGCGGCGACCTCCCAGTCCTTGGACTCCTCGCCGTCCGGCACCTGCAGCACGACGACCTCGTAGCCGTCGAGCAGGTCCGCCAGGGGCTCGAGCAGGTCCTCGAGCGACTCCGGGCAGACGATCGCGACGCGCTGGACACCGGCCGGCAGCAGGCCCGGCAGGCGGTCGAGGACGCCGTGGCCGACCACGACGTCGTACGGCGCCGCGGTGGCCACGGGGATGACGGTGGGTGCGCTCACGGGGTCTCCTCAAGGGCGGCGAGGGCGGCGACGACCTCGGCGGCGACGTCCTCGGGCGCCCGCCCGTCGGTGTCGACGATGAACCGGGCCAGGCCCTCGTAGATCGGGGCGCGCTCGTCGAGGAGCACCTTGACGCGGGAGCGGACATTGCCGAGCAGGAGCGGCCGGCCGACGCCGAGCCCGACCCGCTTGACCGCCTCGGCGAGGCCGACCCGGAGGAAGACCACCCGGTGGGGCTCCAGCAGCGCCTGCGTGCCGGGATCGAGGACGGCGCCGCCGCCGAGCGACAGCACCCCGTCGTGGCCGGCGAGGTGCTCGGCGACGACCTCGCGCTCGAGCGCGCGGAAGGCCTGCTCGCCGTCGTCGACGAACATCTCCTGGACGGTCTTGCCGATCCGCTGCTCGATGACGGTGTCGGTGTCGGCGAAGGGGACGCCGAGCGCGCCGGCGACGAGCTGTCCGACCGTCGTCTTGCCGGCACCCATCGTGCCGATCAGGACGGCGCGGGGAGCGGTCACCGGTAGCGGAGGTTGTCGAGGTAGGTCTGCACGTTGCGCCGGGTCTCGCCGACGGAGTCGCCGCCGAACTTCTCCAGCACGGCGTCCGCCAGCACCAGCGCGACCATCGCCTCGGCGACGATGCCGGCGGCCGGGACGGCGCACACGTCGGAGCGCTGGTGGTGCGCGACGGCCTCCTCGCCGGTGGCCAGGTCGACGGTGCGCAGCGCCCGCGGGACGGTCGCGATGGGCTTCATCGCGGCGCGGACCCGGAGGATCTCGCCCGTGGTCATGCCGCCCTCGGTGCCGCCGGAGCGCCCCGAGACGCGGCGCAGGCCCTCGTCGGTGGGGACGATCTCGTCGTGGGCGAGCGAGCCGGGCGTGGCGGCGAGCTCGAAGCCGTCGCCGACCTCGACGCCCTTGATCGCCTGGATGCCCATCAGCGCGCCGGCGAGGCGCGCGTCGAGGCGGCGGTCCCAGTGCACGTGCGAGCCGAGGCCGGCCGGGAGGCCGTGGACCACGACCTCGACGACGCCCCCGAGGGTGTCGCCGTCCTTGTGGGCCTGGTCGATCCGCTCGACCATCTGCTTCGAGCCGTCCGCGTCGAGGCAGCGCACGGGGTCCTCGTCGAGACGCGCGACGTCGTCGGGCGTCGGGACCTCGCGCGACGGCGTACGGACACCACCGATCTCCAGTACGTGGCTGACGATGCGGGCGCCGGTGGCCTGCTCGAGGAAGTTGCTGGCGACGCGGCCGAGCGCGACGCGGGCCGCGGTCTCACGCGCGGAGGCGCGCTCCAGGATCGGGCGGGCGTCGTCGAAGTCGTACTTCTGCATGCCGGCGAGGTCGGCGTGGCCCGGGCGCGGGCGGGTCAGCGGGGCGTTGCGCGCCTGCTTCTCCAGCACCTCCGGGTCGACCGGGTCGGCCGACATGACCGTCTCCCACTTGGGCCACTCGGTGTTGCCCACCTCGATCGCGACCGGTCCGCCCTGGGTGCGTCCGTGGCGGACTCCGCCGGTCAGGGTGACCTCGTCGGCCTCGAACTTCATCCGCGCCCCGCGGCCGTAGCCCAGGCGGCGACGGGCGAGCGAGTCGGAGATGTCGTCGGTCGTGACCTCGACGTGGGCCGGCAGGCCCTCGAGGATCGCGACCAGGGAGGGGCCGTGGGACTCCCCCGCAGTCAGCCAGCGCAACATGGGAGCAAGTCTCCCACGGCCCTACAGGCCGGCCAGGACCCGTCCCACGACGACGGCCACGAGCGCACCCAGCAGCAGGAACGGGCCGTAGGGCAGGTTCTCCTTCAGCGGCCCCCTCACCCCTTCGCGGCGGATCGCGTTGCCGCGCAGCCTCATCGGCACGTAGGCGAGCACGGAGAGCACCGCGGCAGCCAGCACGGAGACGAGGACGGACGCCGCGCCGAGCGGGCCGAGCGCGAGGCCGATCAGCCCGCCGAGGCGGACGTCGCCGAATGCCATGATCCGCGGGCTGATGATCCACATCAGGCCGTAGTAGCCGCCGAGCACGACCATGCCCCCGACCGCGAGGACGAGCAGCGTCGGCTTGCCCAGGGCGACGGCCCCGACGACCTCGAGCACCGCCACGACGGCGTACGACGGCAGGACGAGCCGCTTCGGGAGGTACCAGGTCACGTAGTCGATCACCGCGAGCGCGATGCACGGCGCCACGACGGCGAGCAGCCACAGCAGCGCCCACCCCCAGCCGATCGACACGCCCAGCGTGGCGCCGACCAGGGCGCCGGCGAGGCCGCACCACAGGCCGAGGCGCGGGCGTGCCGCCAGCTCGGCGAACGGGACGTGGTCGGGGAAGTCGTCCGGGTTCTCGGCCGGGTCGTGCTCGGGCTCCGGGCACCACGCGACCAGCCGCGGGACGGCGAGACCGCCCAGCAGGCCCGCGAGCGCACCGACGAGGACAGGGAGCGCGAGCATGGGGTGGACGCTATCGGGCGGCCAGGGCCGCCTCGCCCGCCTTCCGCATGGTCTCCAATGGCCCGTTGTGACCAGTGAACATCGCGAACTGGAGCACGGCCTGGTGCACGAGCAGGTCGAGACCCGACACCACTGCCTGTCCGCGCTCCTGCGCTGCGGCCGCGATCGGCGAGGGCCACGGGTCGTAGACGACCTCGAAGACCACCGCGGCGCCGCACGTCGCGGCCACCAGGGCGTCGGTCTGCGCGGCGACCGGGATCGTCGAGACCACGATCTCCCCCACCACGGCTGCCCCGTCCAGCGGCAGGACGTCGACCTCGAGCCGGGTGTCCCGGGCCAGCGCCGCCGCGGTCTCCGCCGCCCGGGCGGGCTCGCGCGCCAGCAGGCGGATCGTGCGGACGCCGAGGTCGGCGAGCGCCAGGCCGGTCGAGGCGGCCGTCGCGCCGGCGCCGATGATCGTGGCCACGCCGGCCGGCCCGTCGTAGGTCTCCCGGATCGCGGCGACCGCGCCCGGCAGGTCGGTGTTGTCGGCCGCCCACCCGTCGGCGGTGCGGACCAGGGTGTTCGCGCCGCCCGCCAGGGTGGCCCGCTCGGTGACCGTCGTCGCGAGCGCGAGCGCCTCCCGCTTCAGCGGCGCCGTGACCGACAGGCCGCGCCACTCCGGCCCCAGGCCGGCGGCGTACGACGCCAGGGTGCCCTCGGGGACCCGCACGGCGTCGTACCGCGCGGAGATGCCGAGGGCGTCGTACCCGGCGCGGTGCAGGACGGGAGACAGCGAGTGGGCGATCGGGTCGCCCACGACGCCGTACCGCGGCACCGCACGGTCGACCGGCTCAGCACTCGTCATGGGTCCGGCAGTACTCCCGCAGCCGCTCGACCGCCACGTTGTGCTCGGCGAGCGTCGTGGAGAACACCGTCGTGTCGTTCTCGTAGTCGGGGACGAAGTAGAGCCACGGCCCGTCGGCGGGGCGCAGCGCGGCCTCGATCGTCGCCTGGCCGGGCGAGCCGATCGGGCCCGGCGGCAGGCCCTCGTGCTGGTAGGTGTTGTAGAGCGAGTCGTCCTGGCGCTCCTCGGCCGTGGTCCAGACGTCGCCCTTGCGCTTGCTGACGTAGGACACGGTCGAGTCGAGCTGCAGCCGCATCCCGTCGTCGAGGCGGTTGTAGATCACCCGGGCGACCTTCGGGTAGTCCGGCTCGCGGTTGGCCTCGTACTCGAGGATGCTCGCGACCGTGATCACCTCGTGCGGGGTGAGGCCGAGCTGCTTCGCCCGGCCGGCGATCCCGAGGTCCTTCTCGACGGCCGCGGTCTTGGCCACCATCTGGCTGAGCAGGCTCTTGGGCGTCGTGCTGTCGGTGATCTCGTAGGTCGCCGGGTAGAGGTAGCCCTCGGGGTTGCCGGCCGCCTCGGCCGGCAGGCCGATCGTCGCCGGGCTGGCGAGCAGCTTGGTCAGCTGCGGCTTGGTGAAGTCGGTCTTCTCGACGATGGTGGCGACGACGTCGCGCACCCGTGCGCCCTCGGGGATCGTGACCGTGTTGCCGGCGCCCGCGTTGGCCGGGTCGGCGAGATAGGCGACCGCGTCGGACGCCTTCATCTGCTTCCTCATCGTGTACGTCGCCGCCTGGATGCGCTGCGAGTCGGCATTGGCCTTCGCAGCGTCCACGAACGCCTCCGACGAGGCGACGACGTCGAGCTCCTCGAGCTCCTCACCCATCGACTGGACGCTCTGGCCCGGGTCGATGACCACGGTCACCTCGCCCTTGCCCGGGCCCGGGTAGTCCTCGGGATCGGCGAACAGGCGGTCCCAGGCCGGCCGGACGACGTACACGAAGGCGAGGGCGAGCGCCGCGGCGAAGACGGCGAAGACGAGGAGGATGCGCAGGCCGCCCGAGCGACGCTTCGGTGCGCGCCGGCGCCCTGGCTCGATGTCCGGAAGGACCGACTCAGTCATGCGTCTCCCTCGTCCCTGTCCTGCTCGTCGGGGGTCACCAGCTCGCCGGGGGGTTGGCCGGTGGCGCGCTCGGAGTCGAGCGCCTGCTGCAGGATCACGACGGCCGCCACCTGGTCCACCACGGCTCGTCGCTTCGCACCCTTGCGCTGGTCGCGCAGCATAGCCTCCGCGGTCACGGTGGTGAGCCGCTCGTCGACGAGTCGCACCGGGACGGGCGCGATCCGCCGCGCCAGCCGCACGGCGAACTCGCGGGTCTTCACCGCCGCCGGCCCCTCGGTCCCCGACAGCGAGCGGGGCAGGCCCAGGACGACCTCGACCGCCTCCTCCGCCGTCGCGATCTGGTGGATGCGGCGCAGGTCGCCCTTGCCCCGTCGTACCGTCTCGACAGGGGTGGCGAGCATGCCCGACGGGTCGCTGCGGGCGACGCCGATCCGGGCGTCACCCGGGTCGACGCCGAGCCGGACGCCGAAGCGCATCAGGCCTGTGCCACCGCCGCGGTGACCGCCGCGAGCGCCTCGTCGATGCGGGTGACGTCGGTGCCGCCGCCCTGCGCCATGTCGGCCTTGCCGCCGCCCTTGCCGTCGAGGAAGGGCGCGGCCGCCCGGACCAGGTCGCCGGCCGCGAGGCCGCGGGCCTGGGCCGCGTCGTTGAGGGCCGCCACGATGGAGGCCTTGCCGTCCGCCGCGCCGATGAGTACGACGACCGCCGGCGTGTCGCCCGCGAGGCGGCCGCGCACGTCGGTGGCGAGCGTGCGGACGTCGCCGCCGGCCGCGCCGTCGAGGCGCTGCGCCACGAGCCGGACGCCGTTGACGTCGACGGCACCCCCGGCGAGGGCCGCTCCACCGGACAGCAGCTGCGCGAGACGGATCTTCTCGATCTCCTTCTCGGTCTGCTTGAGCCGCTCCACGAGGTCGCCGACCCGGCCGACGAGGTCGCCGGGCTGCGTCTTGAGCAGGGTGGAGAGCTGGCCGACGACATCGCGCTCGCGGGCGAGATAGGAGAAGCCCTCGACACCGGTGAGCGCCTCGATGCGGCGGTTGCCGGAGCCGACACTCGCCTCGCCGGTCACGACGATCGTGCCGATCTGGCTGGAGTGGTCGACGTGGGTGCCACCGCAGAGCTCGCGGGACCAGGGGCCGCCGATCTCGACGACGCGGACCTTCGTGTCGTCGTAGGTCTCACCGAAGAGCGCCAGCGCTCCCCAGTCCTTGGCCTCGCTGAGCGTCATGTACTGCCAGTCGACGGGCAGGTCGGCGCGCAGGGCGTTGTTGGCGACCTGCTCGATGTCGTGGACCTGCTCCGGGCTGAGCGCGTTGAGCCAACCGAAGTCGAGGCGGAGGTAGCCGGGTCGGTTGTAGGAGCCGGACTGCAGCGCGGTGGGGCCGAGCACCTCGCGCAGCGCCGCGTGGATGACGTGCGTGCCGGAGTGCGCCTGGCGCGCACCGGTCCGCCAGTCCGGGTCGACCCGGGCGTGCAGCAGCGGCGCGTCGGCCGGCAGCTCGCCGTCGACGACGCGGACCTGGTGGACCACGAGGCCGCGGACCGGGCGCTGCACGTCGAGGACCTCGAGCTTGCCGCCCTCGAACTCGATGGTGCCGGCGTCGGCCACCTGGCCACCCGACTCGGCGTAGAACGGGGTGCGGTCGAGCACCAGCTCGCCGATCTCGCCGTTGCCCAGCGCCTTCACCGCCGCGCCCTCGCGCAGCAGCGCGAGCGGCTTCGACTCGGTCTCGAGCGTCTCGTAGGCGAGCCACTCCGTCGGGCCGTTGGCGTCGAGGATGCCGCGGTAGACGCCGGTGTCGGCGTGCTGGCCCTTCTTCGCGCGGGCATCGGCCTTGGCCCGCTCGCGCTGCTCGCTCATCAGCTGGCGGAAGCCCGGCTCGTCGACGCTGAGGCCGGCCTCGGCGGCCATCTCCAGGGTCAGGTCGATCGGGAAGCCGTAGGTGTCGTGGAGCGCGAACGCCTTCTCGCCCGGGATCGTGCCCGCGCCGGACTCCTTCACCTCACCCGCGGCGAGGTCGAAGATCTGCGTGCCGGCCTGGAGCGTCTTGCGGAACGCGTCCTCCTCGGCGTACGCGACCTGCGCGATGCGGTCCCAGCCGGTGACCAGCTCGGGGTAGCTCTCCCCCATCCGGTCGCGCGAGACCGGCAGCAGCTCGGGCAGCGCGGGGTCCTGGTAGCCGAGCAGGCGCATGTTGCGGACCGCGCGGCGCAGCAGCCGGCGCAGGACGTAGCCGCGACCCTCGTTGCCCGGGGTCACGCCGTCGCCGATCAGCATCAGCGAGCTGCGGACGTGGTCGGCGACGACCCGGAAGCGGACGTCGTCGAGGTGACCGTCGGAGCCGCTGGCGCCGTACTTCTTGCCGGAGAGCTCCTGGGCGCGCTCGATCACCGGGAAGACCGTGTCGATCTCGTACATGTTCTGCTTGCCCTGGAGCAGGTAGGCGACCCGCTCCAGGCCCATGCCGGTGTCGATGTTCTTGCTCGGGAGCGGGCCCGCGATGTCGAAGTCGTCCTTCGCGCGGACGGCGGAGAGCTCCTCCTGCATGAAGACGAGGTTCCAGATCTCCAGGAAGCGGTCCTCGTCGGCCTCGGGGCCACCGTCGGGGCCGTACTCGGCGCCGCGGTCGATGTAGATCTCGCTGCAGGGACCACCGGGGCCGGGCACGCCCATGTTCCAGTAGTTGTCCTTGAGGCCGCGGGGCTGGATCCGCTCGTCGGGCAGGCCGGCGATCCGCTTCCACGCGTCGCGCGCCTCGTCGTCCTCGGGGAGCACGGTGACCCAGACCTTCTCGGGGTCGAAGCCGAGGCCGCCGGAGGCCTGGTCGCCGGTGATCAGCTCCCAGGCGTACTGGACCGCGCCCTCCTTGAAGTAGTCGCCGAAGGAGAAGTTGCCGTTCATCTGGAAGAACGTGCCGTGGCGGGTGGTCTTGCCGACCTCCTCGATGTCGAGGGTGCGCACGCACTTCTGCACACTGGTCGCCCGCTTGAAGGGCGGCGTCTCCTGGCCGAGGAAGTACGGCTTGAAGGGCACCATGCCGGCGTTGACGAACAGCAGGTTCGGGTCGTCCAGCAGCAGGGATGCGGACGGCACGACCGTGTGCCCCCGCCCCTCGAAGTGGGCGAGGAACCGGTTCCGGATCTCCGCGCTGCTCAGGTACCCGTCCGTCATCGTTCCTCTTCCTTGTTGCTCAGGGCGGCCACGGAGGCCGTCATGGTGGTGCGTGCTTCGAGCTCGGTACGACGCTCCGCCCGGACTCCAGACTCCAGAGTCCGGTAGTGCTCCCGCAATCGGGTTTCCGCGTCGGCCTGCCCCTGGGCGACCTCCTCGCGGAACAGCCGCGCCCCGAGCACGGCGGCGCCGATCCGGTCGCGCATGCCGTCGGGGGTGAACGCCTCCGCGATGCGGCGTACCTTGACCACGCCGTAGACACCGGCCGCGACACCGGCGCCGAAGACGACGCCCGACTTGATCACGGGGTCACCTCCGCCCGCTGGCGCGACTCCCAGTCGCGGCGCGCGGCCCGCAGCATCAGCTTGCGCTCCTTGCGCGAGCGCTTGACCTCGCGCTTCATCTCGAAGCGGATCCGGTTGCGCACCTCCGGCGCGAGGGCGCGGCGCAGGCCCGCGGCCAGCGCCGCGGTCTTGATGACGCTCTCGCGGAGCAGGATGTCGGCGAACTGCGGCGCCGGGACGACCCGTGCCGGCACGCGCGGCCCGCGGTCCTTGCCGAGGTCGGTGATGAGGTACTCGCGGTCGTCGACCACCGCCACCGGCACCCGCTCCCGGGTCTCGACCGCGGTCGCCTGGGAGCGCAGCCTCAGCTCCAGGCCGGCCAGCTGCTCCCGCAGCGCGTCGGCGTCGCTCGCCGCGGCCGCCAGCAGCGCCTCGGTGTGCTGGCGTGACCGGCGCAGCGAGCGCTCGAGCCACACGACACCGGCGGCCAGGGCCACCACCGCGAGGAGGGTCAGCACAGCCAGCGCGTTGGGTACGACGACAAGGCTGGTCACGACGGACAAGACTACTTGCCGCGGATGATGCGGCGTACCCGCTCCCACCGCTGCTTGACGGCGGACTCCGCGCCGAGCTCGGTGGGGCGGTAGTAGGCGCGGTCGAGGACCACGTCCGGGGCGTACTGCTGCTCCGCCACGCCGTAGGGGGCGTCATGGGCGTAGACGTAGTCCACGCCGTGGCCCAGCGACTTCGCCCCGGAGTAGTGCGCGTCGCGCAGGTGCGGCGGGACGTTGCCGATCTTGCCGGCCCGGACGTCGGCGATCGCCTCGAAGATCGCGGTGGTGACGGCGTTGGACTTCGGGGCCACCGCCAGGGCGATCGTGGCGTGCGCCAGGGTCAGCTGCGCCTCGGGCATGCCGATCAGCTGCACCGTCTGGGCCGCGGCGACCGCGGTCGTCAACGCGCTCGGGTCGGCCAGCCCGATGTCCTCGCTGGCCAGGATCATCAGCCGGCGGGCGATGAACCGCGGGTCCTCCCCCGCCTCGATCATCCGCGCGAGATAGTGCAGCGCCGCGTCGGCGTCGGACCCGCGCACCGACTTGATGAAGGCGCTGACGACGTCGTAGTGCTGGTCGCCGTCGCGGTCGTAGCGGACCGCCGCCTGGTCGGCTGCCGTCTCGGCGGTCTCGACGTCGATGGTCGTGCTGCCCTTGGAGCGTGCCGCACCGGCCGCCGCCTCGAGGTAGGTCAGCGAGCGCCGAGCGTCGCCGCCGGCGAGCCGCACGATGTGGTCGCGGGCCGCCTCGTCCAGCTCCAGCTCACCCGCGAGGCCCCGCTCGTCGGCGACCGCCGCCTCGACGACCGCGGCGATGTCGTCGTCGGTGAGCGACTGCAGGCGCAGTAGCAGGCTGCGCGAGAGGAGCGGGGAGATCACGCTGAACGACGGGTTCTCCGTCGTCGCCGCCACCAGGGTCACCCACCGGTTCTCGACGCCGGGCAGCAGCGCGTCCTGCTGCGCCTTGCTGAACCGGTGCACCTCGTCGACGAAGAGGACGGTCTCCTCCCCCGTCGCGACCAGGTCGCGCCGGGCGGCGTCGATCGCGGCCCGGACCTCCTTGACGCCCGCCGACACCGCGGAGATCTCGACGAACCGGCGCCCGGTCTGCTGGCTGATGATCGACGCGATGGTCGTCTTGCCGGTGCCCGGAGGCCCCCACAGCAGCAGCGACAGCGACTGGTCGCCCTCGACCAGCTGGCGCAGCGGTGAGCCCGGGGCGCGCAGGTGGGACTGGCCCACCAGCTCGTCCAGGCCCCGCGGACGCATCCGCACCGCCAGCGGCGCCGCGGCATGGGTCGCGTCCGCCAACGAGCCCCCCGAGGTCGCCCCACGGCTCGACGGGGTGTCGAACAGCTGCGGCTCGTCATCCACGACGGGCCACCCTACTCAGCAGCGACGACAGTGGCTCAGGCGCGGCCAATGCTCTTGGCGTCGAGGTCGAACCAGGTGTCGGCGTAGCCGGGCTGCTCGACCAGGTCGTTGCTCGGGCTGGCGCCCGGGTCCGGCCGGCCCTCGCCGTCGACACCGAGCAGGCCGGTCGTCAGCGGCTCGCGGGGCGCCTCGCCGAGGCGGCCCGGGAAGTGGCAGGCGACCTTGTGGCGCCGACCGATCTGCATGAGCGGCGGCTCGTGCCGGGCGCAGATCTCCTGCGCGATCGGGCAGCGGGTGCGGAACCGGCAGCCGGACGGCGGGTCGATCGGGCTCGGCACGTCACCCTGCAGGCGGATCCGCTCCCGGCGACCGCCGATCGCGGCCTGCCGGACGTCGGGGACGGCCGACAGGAGCGCCTGGGTGTACGGGTGGTGGGCGTTGCCGTAGATCGAGTCGCGGTCGCCGATCTCGACGATCTTGCCGAGGTACATGACCGCGATCTCGGGGCAGAAGTGCCGCACGATCGCGAGGTCGTGGGCGATGAACAGGAAGGCCACGCCGAACTCGCGCTGGATGTCCTGCAGCAGGTTGATGACCTGCGCCTGGATCGACACGTCGAGGGCCGACACCGGCTCGTCGGCGACGAGGATCTTGGGCTGCAGCGTGAGCGCGCGGGCGATGCCGATGCGCTGGCGCTGGCCACCCGAGAACTCGTGCGGGTAGCGGTTGTAGTGCTCGGGGTTGAGGCCGACGATCTCGAGGAGCTCCTGGACCCGCGGGAGGACCTTGTCCTTCGGCACGACCTTGTGGATCTCGAGCGGGGCGCCGACGATCGCGCCGACCGTCTGGCGCGGGTTCAGCGAGGTGTACGGGTCCTGGAAGATCATCTGGATCTCCCGGCGCAGCGGCTTGAGCTCGCGCGGCTTCGCCTTGGCGATGTCGCGGCCGTCGAAGCGGATCGAGCCGCCGGTCGGCTCGTAGAGCCGGGTGATCAGGCGACCGGTGGTCGACTTGCCACACCCGGACTCGCCCACGAGGCCCAGCGATCCCGCCTCGGGCACCTGGAAGGACACCCCGTCGACGGCCTGGACATGACCGACCGTACGACGGACCAGCCCGGAGGACTTGACCGGGAAGTACATCCGCAGCCCGTCGACCTCGAGGATCGGCTTGGCATCGGGGTCGGCCTGGGCGGCACCGTGGCCCTCGGGCACGTCCGGCATCGAGGTCTCGGCAATCGTCTCGTTCGTCATCGCTGCTCCTCCGGGAGCTCGTCGGCCAGGTCGGGCGCGATCTCCGGGAGCACCTCGTTCTGGTAGATGGCATCGGAGTTCGCCAGGTGGCAGCGCTTCGTGTGGTGCGCGCCGCGCTGTCCCGGCACCAGGTCGGGCATCGTCGTCCGGCAAAGGTCACCGGGCACCTTGTCGCGGTGGATGCACCGCGGGTGGAAGGCGCAGCCGCTCGGGGGGTTGAGCAGGCTGGGCGGGTTGCCGGGGATCGGGATCAGGCGTGCATCCGTGTCACCGGTGACGTCCGGGACGCTGGAGAGCAGGCCCCAGGTGTACGGCATCTCCGGGTGGGTCAGGATCTCCTTGCAGGGGCCGTACTCTACGGCCCGGCCGGCGTACATGACCAGCACGTCGTCGGCCATCTCGGCCACGACGCCGAGGTCGTGGGTGATGATGATGATCGCCGAGTTGAACTCCCGCTGCAGGTCCTGCAGCAGGTCGAGGATCTGCGCCTGCACCGTCACGTCGAGCGCCGTCGTGGGCTCGTCGGCGATGAGCAGGCCGGGATTGTTGATCAGGCCCATCGCGATCATCGCGCGCTGGCGCATGCCGCCCGAGAACTGGTGCGGGTAGTCGTTGACCCGGCGGTCGGGGTTCGGGATGCCCACCCGGTCCAGCATCTCGATGGCGCGCCTCTTGGCCTCCGCCTTCGAGACGTCGTTGTGGACGCGGTAGGCCTCCATGATCTGGTTGCCGACCGTGTAGTACGGGTGCATCGCCGAGAGCGGGTCCTGGAAGATCATCGCGACGTCCTGGCCGCGCTTGCGACGCATCTCGTCCGGCGTGAGCTGCAGCAGGTCGGTGCCCTCGAGGACGATCTCACCCGAGATCTTCGCGCCCGTGCCGTAGTGCAGGCCCATGATGGCCATGCTCGACACGGACTTGCCGGATCCCGACTCGCCGACGATGCCCAGCGTCTCCCCGGCCTTGAGGTCGAAGGAGAGGCCGTTGACGGACTTCACCACGCCGTCGCTGGTCGGGAAGTGGACCATCAGGTCGCGCACCGACAGGAAGGTCTCCGCGGCGGCGGACGACGACCCGGGCGCAGGCTTGGCGAGGTTGACAGAGCTGTCCATGGTTTCGGTGTCCCTCTCAGCCCAGCCGGACGCGCGGGTCGATGACGGCGTAGAGCACGTCCACGATGATGTTCATGATGATCACGAAGGAGGCGGCCAGGATGACCACGCCGATGATCGTCGGCAGGTCATAGGTGCGGTTGGCCTCCACGACCAGCTTGCCCAGGCCGTTGAAGTTGAAGACGAACTCCGTGATGATCGCGCCGCCCATCAGGCCGGCGAAGTCGAGGCCGGCCATGGTGACCAGCGGGGTGAGTGCTGCACGCAGCGTGTGCTTGCGGAGCACCCGGCCCCTCGAGAGTCCCTTGGAGTGGGCGGTGCGGATGTAGTCCTCGCTCATCGCCTCGAGCACGAAGGCGCGCGTCATCCGGACGTAGGCGGCCATGAAGACCACGGCCAGCGTCAGGCTCGGCAGGAAGAGGTTGTAGAGCCACTTCCCCACGCCGCCCTCGGCGATCGGCGTGTACACCGGCGTGTCCCACAGGCCCCACTTGATCGAGACGAACTTGAGGAGCAACAGGCCGATGAAGAAGGTCGGGAACGCGTAGAAGACCAAGGAGATGCCGACGAGGCCTCTGTCGAGGAAGCTCCCCTTGGTCAGGGCCGCGATGGAGCCGAGGGCGACACCACCGATCAGCCAGAGGATGAGGGCGAAGACCGCCAGCGACGCGGTGATCGGCAGCGCCTCGCTGATCTCCTCGTTGACCGTCTTCAGGTTGAGCTGGGAGTAGCCGAAGCAGGGCGCCTCGCACTTGGTGACCAGCTGCGGCGCGGCCTCACGCAGCTCCGGGTCGTTGGGGTACACCCGCCCCTTGACGATGCCGCCCATGAAGTCCTTCCACTGCACGAGCGTCGGGTCGTCGTACCCGAGCGCCTTGCGGGTCTGCTCCTTGATGGCCGGGGAGCAGTTCTTGCCGCAGGCATAGGCAGCGATGTCGACCGGCGAGGCGAAGAAGAGGACGAACGTGACGAGGCTCATCACGATGACCATGACCACGCCGGCGAACACGCGGCGGACGAGGAAGGCGAACACCCAGCATCACTCCGATCGGGTGTGGACGGGACGGGAACCGGCGCGGTGGCGCCGGTGGACGTGCGGATGGCCCGGGTCCGGGCCGGAGTTGGCCGGGCCGTCGAGACGGCCCGGCCAACTCAGGTGGTGCAGTGCTGCTGGGTCAGCAGCCACCGTCCCGAAGGCCGATCAGGCCCAGGTCCGGGAAGGAGTTGGAACCCGGGGTGGTGTGGAAGTCCACCTTCGAGCCCGTCACCCAGTTGAACTTCGCGATCTCGAGCGGCATGTAGACCATGTCGTCGGCGAGGATCTGGTCCGCCTCCTGGAGCGCGGCGATCGAGTCGTCGAGCGAGGTGGCGTTCTGGGCCTCGGAGATCTTCTCGTTGAACTCCTTGCCGACGTACTTGCCGTAGTCCTGGCCGAGCGAGCCGGAGGTGATGTTGGCACGCGAGTCGAACAGCGGCGGGAGGACGGTCATCGGCGACGGCCAGTCAGCGCCCCAGCCGGCCCAGCCCACGTCGTAGTTGTGGTCGGGCTTCTGGATGTTGCTGTAGTAGACGTCACCCTCCGGCGAGAGCTTCACGTCGAAGCCGGCCTTGTCCCAGGTCTCCTTGAGAGCAGCGGCCTGCTTGTCAGCGGTGTCGGACTGCGGGTAGCGCAGCTCGATCTTGTACGGCGTCTTGATCTTCGCGTCGGTGAGGATCTTCTTGGCCGCGTCCGGGTCACCCGCGAGCGGGATGTCCTTGAAGGTCGAGACCTCCTTGTAGCCCGCCACCGACGGGTTCACGACCGAGTAGGCCGGGATGTAGGAGCGCTCGCCACCACCGGCGGCGATCCAGCCCTCACGGTTGGTCGCCGTGGCCAGGGCCTGGCGGACCTCCAGCGGGAGCTTCTCGGTGTTGAACCAGAGGTAGTCGACGTACGGGGACTCGGGGTTCTGGTAGAAGCCCTTCTCCTCGAGCGCCGGGATCTCGGAGAACTTCGAGGGAGGCAGACGACGGTCGCTGACGGTGCAGGACGCCTCGCCGGTGTCGGCCAGGATCGAGTCGTACATCGTCTCGAGCTTGGTGCCGATCTTGAACGTGATCTTGTCCGGCAGGGCCTTGCGGCTGTCGGTCTCGTCCGTCTTGGGGTCGTACTGGTCGTTGCGGACGAACGTGCCGCCCGACGCCTTGTCCCAGCTGCCCTCGAGCTTGTAGGGGCCGTTCGAGAAGATCTGGTAGTTGGACTTGTCGCCTTCGTCCAGGTCCGCACGGTACGGCGAGGCGAAGTGCAGCGCCGCGATGGCCAGGTTGAAGTCCGGCCACGGCTTGTTGAAGTTGTACGTGATCGTCTTGCCGTCACAGGTGACGGCCTTGTCGTACAGGTCCTGGCCCTTCTTGGTGTACGGACCCTTGTACTGCGGGGTGCCGTCCGCGTCCGCGGGGACGTCCAGGTAGGAGAGGGGGTAGAAGGACGGGCCGCCGACGATGACGTCGGTGGCGAAGTTGCGCGAGAAGCCGTACTTCAGGTCCTCACACGTGACGTCCTTGCCGTCCTGCCACTTCACGCCGTCACGCAGCGTGAACTGCCACACCTTGCCACCCTCGGTCGAGGTGCCGGTGTCAGTGGCCAGGTCGGGGAGCGGCGTCGCCGACTCGGCCGGGTCCTCGCTCGTGCCGAACGTCACCAGCTCGCGGTAGACCAGGCGGCTCTGCTTCGAGATGTCGGTGCCGACGTAGGTCCGCTGGGGGTCCCAGTGGTCGATGGGGGTGTCGTTGACGAAGTACAGAGTGCCGCCCTTCGCTCCGGCTTCTCCCTTCGTCCCGCCGTCGTCGTCACTGCCGCAAGCGGCCAGTGCCGTCGACGCCAGCAGCGCGCCCGCGGTCACCGCGAGCATCCGCTTCTTGTTACTGGCCATTGCCTCTCCTTCGTTTGCGGGCTGGTGCCCGTCACTTCTGGCCGCGCCCAGGAATGGCGGACGCGACCATGTCTTCAGACCGATGGGACAGGGCTCCCGAGGCCCGGCATCGGTGGGGTCATCGATGACCCTTCGGGTCGAGCGCGTCGCGCAGTCCGTCGCCCAGCAGGTTGAAGCTGACGACGATGATCATGATCAGGAACGCCGGGGTGAAGAAGAAGACGAAGTCCGACGTCGAGTAGTCGATCGAGCCGCTCAGCACGTTGCCCAGGGTGGGCGTCGGCGGCTTGATGCCGACGCCGAGGTAGTTGAGGGCCGCCTCCGCGGAGACATAGGTCGGCATCGTGATCGTCGCCGACACCAGCAGCGGGGCCCAGAGGTTCGGCAGGATCTCCTTGAAGTACAGCCGCCAGCGCGAGGCGCCCATCAGCTTGGCCGCCTCGACGAACTCACGCTCGCGGATGGACAGCACCTGGCCGCGGACCAGGCGGGCGACATAGGGCCAGCCGAAGAACCCGAGGACCAGCACGACGTAGAGACCGTTGGACATGTCGCCCTCGGGGACGTGCAGGTCGTCCTCCAGGATGTCGATGAACACGACCGAGAGGGCCAGCAGCATCAGCGTCTGCGGGAAGGACAGGATCAGGTCGATCAGCCGGCCGATCAGCGAGTCGGTCAGGCCGCCCGAGACACCCGCGATGATGCCGAACACCGTGCCCAGGCCGACCGCGATCGCCGTGGCGGCCACCGCCATCACCAGGGAGAAGGTGATGCCGTACCAGACCCGGGCGAGCACGTCACGGCCCGAGCCGGGCTCCACGCCGAGCCAGTGGTCCCCGGAGATGCCACCGAAGCTGCCCTTGGGGAGCGTGAACTCGTCCAGCAGGTTGCCCGCGCCGGTGTTGTGGAACGTGTACGGGTCCAGGACGCCGAACTTGACCAGGAAGGGCGCTGCGACCGCCGCGAGGAAGTAGACCGCGACGACGGTGAACGCCGCCATGGACAGCTTGTCCTTGCGGAAGCGCCGCATCGCCAGCTGCATCGGCGAGCGGCCGACGATCTTGGTGCCCTCCGGCTCCCCCTCCTCGACGGGAGGTGCGACATGGGTTTCCAGGTCGGTTGCCGGGAGAGTCATCATCACCTCGTTGCCGAGAAGCGGTCATGGACGTGACGCGGACAACACCTGTTGTCTGCGCCGTCCGCGACCTTAGGCGCACTCGTGGCGCCAAAGCGATAGCGACGCGGTAACGGTTTGGTCTCGACCGACCGGAATTCCTTCCGGCGTGCCCCCGTCAGGCCTTGTTTTCGTCCTCCGGGCGCGCGTCCACACCGGCTTCCTTCCGCTGCTCGGGCGTGATGGGCGCCGGAGCAGCCGTCAGCGGGTCGTAGCCGCCGCCGGTCTTGGGGAAGGCGATGACGTCGCGGATCGAGTCCGTACCGGCCAACAGGGCGACCACGCGGTCCCAGCCGAACGCGATGCCGCCGTGCGGCGGGGCGCCGTACTTGAAGGCCTCCAGGAGGAAGCCGAACTTCTCCTCGGCCTCGTCCTGGCTGATGCCCATCACCTCGAAGACCCGCTTCTGGATGTCCTCGCGGTGGATACGGATCGAGCCGCCACCGATCTCGTTGCCGTTGCAGACGATGTCGTAGGCCCACGCCAGCGCGTTGCCGGGGTCGGAGTCGAAGGTCTCGAGGTCCTGCGGGCTCGTGAAGGCGTGGTGGACCGCGGTCCACGCTCCCCCACCCACGGCGACGTCGCCGGCGGCGGTGGCCTCGTCGGCGGGCTCGAAGAGCGGCGCGTCGACGACCCACAGGAAGCTCCACGCGCTCTCGTCGAGCAGGCCGGTACGACGCCCGATCTCCAGGCGCGCAGCGCCGAGCAGCGCCCGGCTGGACTTCACCGCACCGGCGGCGAAGAAGATGCAGTCACCCGGCGCCGCGCCCACGTGGGCGGCGATGCCGGTGCGCTCCTCCTCGGAGAGGTTCTTGGCGACCGGCCCGGCCAGCTCGCCGTCCTCACCGACCAGGATGTAGGCGAGGCCGCGCGCACCGCGCTGCTTGGCCCACTCCTGCCAGGCGTCGAGCTGCTTGCGGGGCTGGCTCGCGCCGCCCGGCATGACGACGGCGCCGACGTAGGCCGAGTTCTCCGGCGAGAAGACCCGGAACGGGGTGTCCTTGAAGTACTCGGTGCAGTCGACGAGCTCCTGGCCCATCCGCAGGTCCGGCTTGTCCGAGCCGAAGCGGGCCATCGCCTCGGCGTAGGTCATCCGCGGCAGCGGCAGCGCGAGGTCGTACCCGATCAGCTTCCAGAGGGCGGCGACGATCTCCTCGCCGAGGGCGATCACGTCGTCCTGGGTCACGAAGCTCATCTCGATGTCGAGCTGGGTGAACTCGGGCTGGCGGTCGGCGCGGAAGTCCTCGTCGCGGTAGCAGCGCGCGATCTGGTAGTAGCGCTCCATGCCGGCGACCATCAGCAGCTGCTTGAACAGCTGCGGGCTCTGCGGCAGGGCGTACCAGCTGCCCGGCTGCAGCCGCGCGGGCACGAGGAAGTCGCGGGCGCCCTCGGGCGTGCTGCGGGTCAGCGTCGGCGTCTCGATCTCCACGAAGTCGTGGGCGTCGAGCACGCCGCGCGCCGCCTTGTTGACGTCGCTGCGCAGGCGGATGGCGCTACCCGGGGCGGTACGACGGAGGTCGAGGTAGCGGTGCTTGAGCCGCACCTCCTCCCCCACGTCGACGTGGTCGCTGATCGGGAACGGCAGCGGAGCCGCGGCGCTGAGCACCTCGACGCCCTCGGTGCCCGGGGCGGCGACGACCTCGATGGCGCCGGTCGGCAGGTTCGGGTTCTCGCGACCCTCGCCGCGGCCGGTGACCTCACCGGTGACCTTGAGGCAGTACTCGGAGCGGAGGCTGTGCGCGACCTCCTCGTCGCGGATCACGACCTGGACGACACCGCTGGCGTCGCGCAGGTCGATGAAGGCCACCCCACCGTGATCGCGTCGGTTGGCCACCCACCCGGCGAGGGTGACGGTCTGGCCGACGTGCTCGGCGCGCAGCGCGCCGGCGTCCTGGTTGCGGATCACGAGGGGTTCCCTTCGGTGTTGCTGTCAGATGCGGTGGTGGTGAGGACCTGCGGGCGCAGGTCCTGGTTCGGAGGCTCCCACGTCGCCGGGTCGGCGGCGACCTGGTTTCCGGAGCGGATGTCCTTGACCTCGCTGCCGAACCAGACGTACGGGATGCCCCGGCGCTCGGCGTGGCGGATCTGCTTGCCGAACTTCGCGGCGCTCGGCGCGACCTCGCACGGGATGTCGCGGGCCCGCAGGACCGTGGCGATCGCGTCGGCCTCGGAGCGCGACTCCTCGTCGGTGACCGCGACGAGCACGACGCTGGGCACCGAGCGATCGGCGGTCAGCACCCCGCGCTGGACCAGCGGGACCAGCACGCGGCTGACGCCGAGCGAGATGCCGACGCCGGGGTACGTCGTACGTCCGTCGGAGGCGAGGGCGTCGTACCGGCCGCCGGAGCAGATGGAGCCGAGGGACTCGTAGCCGTCGAGCCGGGTCTCGAAGACGGTGCCCGTGTAGTAGTCGAGGCCGCGGGCGATCGAGAGGTCGGCCTCGATCCGGACCGTGTCCGTCGCCAGCGGGGCGCAGGCCCGGACAAGGGTGGCCAGCTCGTCGAGGCCCTCGTCGAGCAGCTCGTGCTTCACGTCGAGCTCCCGCACGCGGTCGACGAAGGAGTCGTCCGTGCTCCGGATCGTCGCGAGGGCGAGCGCCTTGTCGGCCTGCTCCTCGCTGATGCCGGCCTCGTCGAGCAGCAGCTCACGCACCTTCGCCGGGTCGAGCTTGTCGAGCTTGTCGACCAGGCGCATGACCTCGTCGATGCCGTCGCCCGTGACGCCGAGGCCGGCGTAGAAGCCCTGGATCAGCTTGCGGTTGTTGACCTGCAGTCGGAAGCCGGGCAGGAAGGTCAGCCGGCTCAGCGCCTCGAGCATGACCCGGGCGACCTCGACGTCGTGGTGGAACGGCAGGTCGTCGCGGCCGACGATGTCGATGTCGGCCTGGGTGAACTCGCGGAAGCGGCCCTCCTGCGGCCGCTCCCCGCGCCAGACCTTCTGCACCTGGTAGCGGCGGAACGGGAACTCCAGCTTGCCGGCGTTCTCCAGGACGTAGCGCGCGAACGGCACGGTGAGGTCGAAGTGGAGGCCGATCCCCTTGTCCTTCGCGGAGTCGTCCTCCTGGAGGCGCCGGAGGACGTAGACCTCCTTGGACGTGTCGCCCTTGCGCAGCAGCTGGTCCATCGGCTCGACGGCGCGCGTCTCCACGTTGGCGAAGCCGTGCAGCTCGAAGGTGCGCGCGAGTGTCGCGATGACCTCCTGCTCGACGAAGCGCTGGGCAGGCAGGAACTCGGGGAATCCGCTGAGCGGAGTGGGCTTGGCCATCGGTGGTGTCACAGTCCTCGGGTGACCCGGCCAGCGGAGCCGGAGTCGAGCAGGTCGAGCAGGAACGGGTTGGTCGCGCGCTCGCGGCCGATGGAGGTCTGCTCCCCGTGCCCCGGCAGTACGACGATGTTGTCGGCCAGCGGCAGCACCTTGGTCTCCAGCGAGCGGAGCATCGTGGCGTGGTCGCCGCCCGGCAGGTCGGTGCGTCCGATGGAACCCTGGAAGAGCAGGTCGCCGGAGAACATCACCTCGGAGATGTCCGGTCCGTCGGGCTGGTCCCACGGCGTGCGGAAGGTGACCGAGCCGGCCGTGTGGCCCGGCGTGTGGTCGACGACGAACCGCAGGCCCGCCAGCTCGAGGTCGGCGCCGTCGGCGAGCTCGGCGACGTCGTCGGGCTCGGTGAACTCGTAGTCGCCGCCCAGCAGCATCGCCGCGCTCTCACGCGAGATGCCGGCCATCGGGTCGGCGAGCAGGTGCCGGTCGCCCGGATGGATCCACGCCGTCGCGTCGTACGTGCCGGCCACGGGCGTCACGGACCACATGTGGTCGATGTGGCCATGGGTCAGCAGCACGGCGACCGGCTTCAGCCGGTGCTCCCGGACGACGTCGGCGACGCCTGCCGCAGCGTCCTTGCCGGGGTCGATCACGACGCACTCCGCGCCCGGGCCGGTTGCCGCTACATAGCAATTGGTGCCCCACGGTCCGGCGGGGAAGGCGGCGATCAGCACCGACCCAGCCTAGTGGTTGCCGCCCGACGATCGTCGAGGTGGCCCGTGCCCCGGGTGCGTGCATGGCAAGGCGGCGGAGCGAAGGCAGACTGGACGTCCGTCGAGCGACGCCAACGCAGCCAGGTGCGTGCCCGGGGTGCGGGCCGGCCGGCGATCTTCGGGCGGCAGCCACAAGGGTGGCGGAGGCTTTGATTAGCATGGGCCACTGTGACTACCTCTGACTGGGGCCGCGTCGGCGACGACGGCACCGTCTACGTGAAGACATCCGACGGCGAGCGGGCGGTCGGGCAGATGCCCGACGCGTCCCCCGAGGAGGCTCTGGCGTTCTACACGAAGCGCTACGACAACCTCGCCCTGGAGGTGGACCTGCTGCACAAGCGGGTCCTCACCGGGGTGCTCTCACCCGAGGAGGCGGTCGCCTCCGTGAAGCTGGTGCGCGACCAGCTCAACGACATCCACGCCGTCGGGGACCTCGCCGCGCTCGGCCGCAAGCTCGACGAGCTCGGCCCCGTCATCGCCACCCAGCGCGACGCGCGCCGCGCCGCCAAGGCGCAGCGGGTCGCCGACGCACGCGAGCAGAAGGACAAGCTGGCGGCGGAGGCGGAGAGGATCGCCACCGGTCGCGACTGGCGCAACGGCGCCAACCGGCTGCGCGAGCTGCTCGACCAGTGGAAGCAGCTCCCCCGCATCGACAAGGCCGCCGACGACGAGCTGTGGAAGCGCTTCTCGTCCGCGCGGTCGGCGTACACGAAGGCGCGCAAGGCGCACTTCGCCGAGCAGGACGAGCGCCGCGAGGGTGCGCGCGTCATCAAGGAGCGCCTGGTCAAGGAGGCCGAGGCGCTCGCGTCCTCGACCGACTGGGGCCCGACCTCGGGCCGCTACCGCGACCTGATGCGCGACTGGAAGGCCGCCGGCCCGGCCCCCAAGGCCGTCGACGACGCCCTCTGGCAGCGCTTCCGGGGCGCCCAGGACACCTTCTTCGGCGCCCGCGACGCCGCCAACGCGGCGCTCGACAGCGAGTTCGCCGCCAACGCGGAGGTCAAGGAGGGCCTGCTGGTCGAGGCCGAGGCCATCCTCGGCCCGCTGGCCGAGACCGGCGACGTCGCCGCCGCCAAGGCCGCCTTCCGCGAGGTCGCGGAGAAGTGGGACGAGGCCGGGAAGGTCCCCCGCGACCGGATCAAGGACCTTGAGGGCCGGATGCGCGCCGTCGAGCAGACGATCCGCAAGGCCGAGGACGAGCAGTGGCGCAAGTCCGACCCCGAGAAGTCCGCGCGCGCGGACGACATGGTCTCCAAGCTGGAGGCCGCGATCGCCGAGGCCGAGGCCAAGCTCGAGGCCGCGCGCTCGCGTGGTGACGAGAAGAAGGTCCGTGAGCTCGAGGAGAACCTCGAGGGGCGCCGGTCGTTCCTGGAGATGGCGAAGAAGGCGTCTGCCGACTACCGCTGAGGCGGGGGCGGCGGCGCCGCAGGAATCCCCGGCTAGCCGGGGATTCCTGCGCAGGTTGACGGTTGCAACGGTCAGCAAGCGCTGGCAGGCAACGACAAGCTCCGCCGTAGACACCTCGTCACGACGCTACGCGACGCGCCCGCTCCGCAGCGACCGACGCCATGAAGCCGCGCAGCCTGCGCTCGAGCCGGGCCGGATCGGCGAGGTCAGACCAAGCGATGCGGAAGCACCGCCAGCCCGTGAGTTCGGCGACGTGCTGCTCGCGCGCCTTCTCGCGGACGACAGCATCGGCAGGTGACTCACCGGGGCGGAGGTGCCTCTCGTACTTCACCCGGCCGTCGAACTCGATCCAGATGCCGAGTTCCGGGAGCGCGAAGTCGAGGCGCGCGACCAGCCTCCCCGCGTGCCGGATCTCGTATTGCGGGACCGGCTTCGGGAAGTGGTGGCGGTAGAGGAAGTACATCGTCCTCGACTCGCCGACGGACTCGACACGTGGATCAGCGAGGCGAATCAGCAGGTCAGTCGCTGCCGAGCCCGGCCAGTTCGCCATCGACTGCTCATACCGCTCCCTGAGTTCGGCCGGGGTGAAGTCGCCACGATTGAGGAAGTGATTCGCCACGGCGATCGCGGACTCCGTGGAAGCGAGCGTCGAGAGCTCGAGTGTTGCACGAACCGGCGACGTGACGAGGACTCCGTGGACGTCGACGACGTCTCCCTCCGCCAACTCACCTCGATGACGGCAGATGCCTGCTTCGCGCCGTCCCGAGAATCTGTCGACGCGAGTGAGATGAACGTCGGCCAGGTCGAGGCCCCACAAGGGCGCGTCGTGGAACGGCAGCGCCGAAGAATGGCTCAGAACGACGTCCGTGCAGGACTGCTGGTATGCCGCGCGACATCGGACGGCGTACCTCTGCTCGTCCGACATGGTGCGCCATGTCGGACCATCGACGTACGCACCTCGTCGTGGTCGCTCCAGCCGTCCCGTCCTGAGGGCCGCAGCCAGCGTTCGGTCGCTCTCGCCATACGCGATGAGCTCTCGCCGTAAGTGAAGCGGCGTCAGCCTCGGATCGTCGGGTGGTATCTGCATGCGGCGACGTTGCCCGGCGGCACCGCGGCCTGAACCGGCACCTGACGGCCTGTGGAGAAGCAGCATCGCGTCGCCAGGCTTGTTGGCGGTTGTTGACGGTTGATGACGCCTGCAACCGTCAACAACCGCAGGAATCCCCGGCTAGGCGGTGATTCCTGCAGCAGCAGCGCAGCGAGTCACTGGGTGACGCGGTACGCGTCGAAGACCCCCGGCACGGACCGGACGGCGTTCAGCACGGTGTCGAGGTGCTTGGCGTCCGCCATCTCGAAGGTGAACCGCGACTTCGCCACGCGGTCGCGCGATGTGGTGAGGTTGGCGGACAGGATGTTCACGTGGGCGTCGGACAGCACCATGGTGATGTCCGAGAGCAGGCGGGAGCGGTCCAGCGCCTCGACCTGGATGTTGACCAGGAAGGTCGACTGGCCGGTCGGCGCCCACTCGACGTCGACGAGCTTCTCGGGCTGGGACAGCAGGTTCTCGGCGTTGGTGCAGTCCTTGCGGTGGACCGAGACTCCCCCGCCCTTCGTCACGAAGCCCAGGATCGAGTCCGGCGGCACCGGGGTGCAGCACTTGGCCAGCTTGACCCACACGTCGGGAGAGCCGGTCACGATCACACCGGCGTCGCCGCCGCTGGGACGCCGCGGGCGACCGCGGCGGCCGGTGATCGTCACGGCCTCGGCGAGGTCCTCCTGGGCCCCCTCGTCGCCACCGTGCAGCTCGATGACCTTGCGTACGACGGTCTGCGCACCGAGGTTGCCCTCACCGACGGCGGCGTACAGGGCGGAGACGTCGGTGAGGCGGAACGCGCCGGCAGCGAGGGTGAGCGAGTCGTGGGACAGCAGGCGCTTGAGGGGCAGCCCCTCCTTGCGCATCAGCTTGGCGATCTCGTCCTTGCCGCGCTCGATCGCCTCCTCGCGCCGCTCCTTGGTGAACCACTGGCGGATCTTGGAGCGCGCCCGCTGCGACTTCACGAAGTTGAGCCAGTCGCGCGACGGGCCGGCGCCCTCGGCCTTGGAGGTGAAGACCTCGACGACGTCGCCGTTCTCCAGCGTCGACTCGAGCGGGACGAGGCGGCCGTTGACCCGGGCGCCGATGGTGCGGTTGCCGACCTCGGTGTGCACGGCGTAGGCGAAGTCCACCGGGGTCGATCCCGACGGGAGCGCGATGACGTCACCGCGCGGCGTGAAGACGTAGGTCTCGGCCTGGTTGATCTCGAAGCGCAGCGACTCCAGGAACTCGCCCGGATCCTCGACCTCGCTCTGCCAGTCGAGGAGCTGGCGCACCCAGCTCATGTCGTCGAGGTCGCCCGGCTTGTCGGTGTCGTTGCCGGCGCGGCCGTCCTCCTTGTACTTCCAGTGCGCCGCGACGCCGTACTCGGCTCGCCGGTGCTGGGCGAAGGTGCGGATCTGCATCTCGACCGGCTTGCCCTGCGGGCCGATCACCGTCGTGTGCAGTGACTGGTACATGTTGAACTTCGGCATCGCGACGTAGTCCTTGAACCGGCCCAGGACCGGGTTCCAGCGCGAGTGCAGGACGCCGAGGACGCCGTAGCAGTCACGGTCCTCCTCGACGAGGATGCGGATGCCGACCAGGTCGTAGATGTCGGAGAAGTCGCGGCCGCCGACGATCATCTTCTGGTAGATCGAGTAGTAGTGCTTCGGCCGGCCGGTGACGGTCGCCTTGATCTTCGCCTCGCGCAGGTCCTTCTCGACCTGGGAGATCACCTCGGCGAGGAACTGGTCGCGCGAGGGCGCCCGTTCGGCGACCATCCGCACGATCTCGTCGTAGATCTTCGGGTGGAGCGTCGAGAAGGCGAGGTCCTCGAGCTCCCACTTGATGGTGTTCATGCCGAGCCGGTGGGCCAGCGGGGCGTAGATGTCGAGGGTCTCGCGGGCCTTGCGCTCCTGCGTCGACTGCTTGACGAAGCGCAGGGTCCGCATGTTGTGCAGCCGGTCGGCGAGCTTGATGACGAGGACCCGGATGTCGCGCGACATCGCGACGATCATCTTGCGGATCGTCTCGGCGTTGGCGGACTCGCCGTAGACGACCTTGTCGAGCTTGGTCACCCCGTCGACCAGCTGGGCGACCTCGTCACCGAAGTCGCGGCGACACTCCTCCAGCGTGTACGGCGTGTCCTCGACCGTGTCGTGCAGGAGGGCGGCGACCAGCGTCGGCTCCGTCATGCCGATGCCGGCGAGGATCGTGGTCACCGCGAGCGGGTGGGTGATGTAGGGGTCGCCGCTCTTGCGCTTCTGGTCGGCGTGCAGCCGCTCGGCGGTCACGTAGGCCCGCTCCAGCAGCGCGAGGTCGGCCTTCGGGTGGTTGGCCCGCACCGCGCGGAACAGCGGCTCGAGGACCGGGTTGGACGCCTGGCTGCGGCTGCCCATCCGGGCCAGCCGGGCCCGCATGCTGCGACCGGCCGGCGCCTCCGGCGTGACCGGGACGGACGCAGGCTCCACCCGCGGAACCACGCGGGGTGGGGTGCGCTCCTCGGTCATTGCCCCAGTCTAGTGGCGGCCCCGAGCGTCGTGGGCCGGGGACTCACACGGTCAGCAGCGCGGTGGACGGTACGTCGCCGAGCGCGGCCCGTCCGTCGAGGAAGCCGAGCTCCATCAGGAAGGCGAAGCTCGCCGTCGTCGCGCCGCAGGCGGTGACGAGGTCGTACGTCGCGCGCGCCGTGCCGCCGGTCGCGAGCACGTCGTCGACGACCAGCACGCGCTCGCCCGGCGCGACGGCGTCCCGGTGCAGCTCGAGCACCGCCTCGCCGTACTCGAGCGCGTAGGCGACGCTGTGCGTGTCGTGCGGCAGCTTGCCCGCCTTGCGCACCGGCACGAAGCCCACGCCCAGCGACAGCGCCACCGGCGCGGCGAGGATGAACCCGCGTGCCTCCATGCCGAGCACCTTGTCGACCCGGGTCGCGCCCGACGCGTCCCGGCCGGCAGCGGCCAGCCCCTCGACGACGGCCGAGAAGCCGGCGGCGTCGGCCAGCAGCGGGGTGATGTCCTTGAACAGCACCCCCGGCTCCGGGAAGTCCGGGACGTCCCGGACGAGCCGGGTGAGCGCCTCGACCGCCCGATCGGTGACCGACCCGTGAGCCACGGCGCCCTACTTCTTGGGTCGCTTGGAGCGGGACTGGCGCTGCGGCTGCTTGCGCCCGGAGCTCCCGCTCTCGTTGACCGGGCGGTTCGGCGCCGGCACGTTGCGGCCCTTGCCGACCGCGCCCTGCTGGACGGCCGGTCGCGTGCGCTCGGCGGGAGCGTCCTCGACCTCGTCGGCCAGCTCCGCGGGGTCGTCGACGTCGATGCCGCCACCCACGGGCGACTCGTCGACCGCGGCCGGCACGGACGCGTAGCGGTCGGCGAGCGCACGCTGCTTCGCCTTCGCGCGGCGCGCCTGGATCTGGACCTCGGTCTCCTGCATCTTCAGGTGGACCAGCACGCGCGGCGCCAGCATCACCGAGGAGTAGACACCCACGCCCATGCCGACGAACTGCGCGAGCGCGAGGTCCTGCAGCGAGCTCGCACCCAGTTGGACCGCGCTGACGTAGAGGATCGCGCCGATCGGGATGAGCGCCACGATCGAGGTGTTGATCGAGCGGACCAGGGTCTGGTTGACAGCCAGGTTGGCCGCGTCGGCGTACGACTGCGTGTTCTTGCGCAGCTGGTGGGTGTTCTCCTTGATCTTGTCGAACACGACCACCGTGTCGTAGAGCGAGAAGCCGAGGATCGCGAGCAGGCCGGTGACCGCCGCGGGCGTCACCTGGAAGCCCGACAGGGCGTAGACGCCGACGGTCAGCATCACGTCGTGGATCAGCGCGATGAGCGCCGCGACGGACATCCGCCACTCGCGGAAGTAGCCCCAGATGAAGAGCACGACCAGCACCAGGAAGATGCCGACGCCGATGGCGGCCTTCTTGGCCACCTCCTGGCCCCAGCTCGGTCCGATGTCCTGGATGGTGATGTCACCCTCGTCGACCTGCGGGAACTCCTCGTGGATCAGCGCGCTCATCTCCGCACGCTGGTCCTTGGTGAGGTTCTCGACCTGGACGGTCAGCGACTCGTTGCCCTCGGTGGTGACGACGGGGTTCTCCGCGTTCGCGATGCCGGAGTCGGCCACCTTCTCCCGAAGGTCGTCGGCGTTGCCCTGGGTCGCGTTGCCGTCGCCCACGGGGACCGACAGCGTCGTACCGCCGGTGAACTCGACGCCCATGTTGAGCGGCTTGGCGAACAGTACGACGACGGCCAGGCCGACGAGCAGTGCGGAGATGCCGTAGAACAGCCACGGCTTCCCGACGAAGTTGATCGACTTGCGGCCCTGGTAGAGCTCGTTGCCCAGGCGCGACATCCTGCCCATCAGCGGCCACCTCCCGTGCTCGCGGTGCGCGGCTTCGCCACGTCCATGCCGAGTGTCTCCTTGCTGAGGCCGGACAGCTTGTGCCCGGAGTTGAAGGCGTGGAACTGAGCCAGCCACGAGACCATCGGCTTCGTGAACCAGAAGAGCACCGCGAGGTCGATGAGCGTGGTGAGGCCCAGCGCGAAGCCGAAGCCCTTCACCGCGCCCGTGGCGAAGATGTAGAGCACCAGCGCCGAGAGGATCTGGACCGTGTTGGCCGCGACCCGGGTGACCCGGGCGCGGGCCCATCCGGTCTCGACCGCGACCCGCATCGACTTGCCCTCGCGCATCTCGTCCCGGATGCGCTCGAAGAAGATGACGAACGAGTCGGCCGTGATGCCGACCGCGATGATCAGGCCGGCGATGCCGGGCAGGGTCAGCGTGAAGCCGGCGGTCTCGCTCAGCAGCAGCACCATCGCGTAGGTGATGGCCGCCGCCACGAAGAGCGAGCTGACGACCACGAGGCCCAGACCGCGGTAGTAGAACAGGCAGTAGAGCATCACCAGGACGAGGCCGATGGCCCCGGCGGTGAGGCCGGCGTTGAGCTGGTTGCCGGCGAGCGAGGGGCCGATCTCCTCGACGGAGGTCTGCTTGTCGTCGAACTTGATCGGCAGCGCACCGAACTTGAGGCTGTTGGCCAGGTCGAGCGCCTCCTGCTCGGTGAAGTCACCGGTGATGCTGGAGCGGCCGTCGGTGATGACGGCGGTCATCACCGGGTCGGAGATGACCACGGCGTCGAGGACGATCGCGAACTGCTCCTGGGTGCCCTGGAAGGCCCGGGAGACCGTCTCGAAGTCCGAGGCCGCGCCGGCCGAGCCCTTCGGGTTGGCCCGCTTCTTGTCGTTGCCCATCTCGATGTTGACCTGCCAGCCGACGCCGTTCTGCGGCGTACCGGCGGACGCGCCGTCGAGCTCGGTGCCCTCGATGATCGAGCGGCTGAGGAGGTACTTGCCCGAGGGGCGGTCCTTCTGCGGCGCCGAGCAGGCGACGAGCGGCTTGTCGGGGTCGTCCTCGAGGTCGGCCGGCTTGCCGTCGGTCGCGTTGAGGAGCACGCCCTTCTCGTCGCAGGTGTACTTGCCGAACTCGGCGATCGAGGCCTCGTCGGGGCTGCGCGCCCAGGCGATCGCGTCCTCGGCGGTGAAGGCCTTGCCGTCGCCGTCCGCCGCCCCGTCCGCGGGGGCCTCGGACGACGCGCCATCCTCGGGCGTCCCGCTCGGGTCCGCCGTGCCGGTGGCGGCATCCGTGGCCTTGGTGCTGGGGTCGTCGGTCGGCTCGCCGTCGGCGCTCAGGTCGAGACCCGGACGGCCGAGGCCGCCGGGCAGGCCTCCGGTGGACTGGGCGCACGGGCCCTGGGAGAAGTCCGAGCAGGCGACCAGGCGGAAGCGCAGCTGCGCCTGCCGCTTGACGGTCTCCTCGAGCTGGTCACGGTCGGCGCCCTTGCCCGGCACCTCGACGACGATGTTGCGCCCGCCCTGGGTGGTGACCGCCGCCTCGGCGACACCGGAGCCGTTGACGCGCTGGTCGATGATCCGGCGCGCCTCCTCGAGGTTCTCCTTGCTGGGGGTCCCGTCGGTGGTCAGCGTGATCCGGGTGCCGCCCTGGAGGTCGAGGCCGAGGGCTGGACGCCACGGCTTCTCCGGCGGCTTGACGCCGGCCTGCGACAGCGCGGTGAGTCCGTAGACCACGGCGAGGCCGAGGAAGAAGATGATCAGGTTGCGCCCGGGGCGCGGACGGCGCGCGGCCATGCTCAGCGCTCCTCTTCGGGGTCGGTGGAGTCGTCGTCGGGGGCGTCGGCGGCCGCGGTCTCGGCGAGGTCGCGGCGTACGGACGCCACGGCGCCGCGCACGACCTCGACCACCACGCCGGGCGCGATCTCGAGCTCGAGGTTGTCACCGGTCGTGGCGACGATGGTGCCGAAGATGCCGGACGTCAGCATCACGTCGTCGCCGACGGACAGCTGCGACTGGAGCTCGGCAGCCTGCTTGCGCTGGCGGGACGCCGGCCGGATGATCAGCAGCCAGAAGATGACGGCGATCGCGACGATCGGCAGCAGTTGTGCAGCGTCTTTCACAGACGAACCTCTCCAGCGGGGCAGGGATGAGCACCGCTCCTGCGTGGCAGGGGCGGGCCGACAGGGAAGTGTAGCCACGGACCCCAGCCGCCGCGGGATCGGCGGGGTCAGTCCTCGAAGAGGGTCGGCGTCGCCTCGTCCGTCGGGTACGACGGCGCCGGCATCCCGAGGTGCGCCCAGGCCGCCGGCGTGGCGATCCGGCCCCGTGGGGTGCGGGCGAGGAAGCCGTTGCGCACGAGGAACGGCTCGGCGACCTCCTCGACGGTCTCCCGCTCCTCGCCGACGGCGACCGCGAGCGTGGAGACGCCCACCGGTCCCCCGCCGAAGCGGCGGCACAGGACGTCGAGGACGGCGCGGTCGAGCCGGTCGAGGCCGAGCCCGTCGACCTCGTACAGGTCGAGGGCGGCCTCGGCGACGCTGCGCGTCACGGTGCCGTCGGCGCGGACCTGGGCGTAGTCGCGCACCCGGCGCAGCAGGCGGTTGGCGATGCGTGGCGTGCCACGCGAGCGGCCGGCGATCTCGGCCGAGCCCTCAGCGGTGAGCTCGACGCCGAGCAGCCCCGCCGAGCGGCCGACGATCAGGTCGAGCTCGGCGGGCTCGTAGAACTCGAGGTGAGCGGTGAAGCCGAACCGGTCGCGCAGCGGACCCGGCAGCAGGCCCGCCCGGGTGGTCGCGCCGACGAGGGTGAAGGGCGGGATCTCCAGCGGGATCGCCGTCGCTCCCGGTCCCTTGCCGATGACGACGTCGACGCGGAAGTCCTCCATCGCGAGGTAGAGCATCTCCTCCGCGGGTCGCGACATCCGGTGGATCTCGTCGACGAAGAGGACCTCGCCCTCGTTGAGCCCGGACAGGATCGCCGCCAGGTCGCCCGCGTGGGTGATGGCGGGCCCGCTCGTGATGCGCAGGGGCGCGGACATCTCGTGGGCGATGATCATCGCCAGCGTCGTCTTGCCCAGCCCGGGCGGACCGGAGAGCAGCACGTGGTCGGGCGCCCTCCCCCGCTGCCGAGCGGCCTCGAGGACCAGGCCCAGCTGGTCGCGCACGCGCACCTGGCCGACGACCTCGTCGAGGCTGCGCGGGCGCAGGGCCGCCTCGACGGCCCGCTCGTCGCCCTCCGCCTCGGCAGCGGTGAGCGAGCGGAGGTGGACCTCCTCAGCGGCGGCGAGCTCGTCCTCGTGGAAGGGCACGACCGATCACGCCTTCGAGAGCGAGCGCAGCGCCGCGCGCAGCAGCGCGCCGACGTCCGGCGAGCCCGCATCGGCCTGGTCGGCGACCGCGTCGACGGCCTTCTCGGCGTCCTTGGCGTTGTAGCCGAGGCCGACCAGTCCCTGGTGGACCTGGTCGCGCCAGGCAGCGGCCGCCACCGGAGCACCGCCGCCCGTCGCGCCGATGGGGGCGCCGATCCGGTCCTTGAGCTCCAGGATGATCCGCTGGGCGCCCTTCTGGCCGATGCCGGGCACCTTGGTGAGGGTCTTGACGTCCTCGGTGGCGATGGCCGTGCGGACCCCGTCGGGCGAGAGCACGGCGATGATCGACTGGGCGACCTTCGGACCGACGCCCGAGGCGGTCTGGACGAGCTCGAAGATCGCCTTCTCCTCCTCGTCGGCGAAGCCGTAGAGGGTGAGGGAGTCCTCGCGCACGACCATGCTCGTGGGCAGCGTCGCCTGACGGCCGGTGCGGAGCTGGGCGATGGTGCCCGGCGTGCACATCAGCTCGAGGCCGACACCACCGACCTCGACGATGGCGCTGGACAGGGTGACGGCAGCGACGTTGCCGCGCACGAATGCGATCATCGGACTCCTCCGGGCAGACGGGAACGGGTGGCGCGCGATGCGGCCAGCGCGGCGTCGATGCGCGCCTGCGAGCCGCCGCGCCAGATGTGGGTGATCGCGAGCGCCAGCGCGTCGGCGGCATCAGCCGGCTTGGGCATCGCGTCGAGGCGGAGGATGCGCGTGACCATCGCCCCGACCTGCGCCTTGTCCGCGCGTCCGTTGCCGGACACGGCGGCCTTCACCTCGCTCGGGGTGTGCAGGGCCACGGGCAGCCCGCGCCGCGCGGCGCACACCATCGCGATGCCGGCGGCCTGGGCGGTGCCCATGATCGTGCTGACGTCGGAGCGGGCGAAGATCCGCTCGATGGCCACGGCGTCGGGCCGGAACTCGTCGAGCCGGGCGTCGATGCCCTTCTCGATCGTGACCAGCCGCTCCGGGACCGAGAGCTCGGCGGACGTGCGTACGACGCCCACGTCGACCAGCGTCAGCGGCCGGCCGATCGAGCCGTCGACCACACCGAGGCCGCACCGGGTCAGTCCCGGGTCGATCCCGAGCACGCGCACGTCGTCACCTTCCGTCCGAACATGTGTTCGGAGACCAAGGTAGACGAAAGGACGTGCGATCCGGCCGGGACACGCCCGGCCGGCGCCCCGTCACTCCTCGATCTGGTCGAGGACCTCGTCCGGGATGTCGGCGTTGGAGAAGACGTTCTGGACGTCGTCGAGGTCGTCGACCGCGTCGACGAGCTTGAAGACCTTCCCGGCCGCCGTCGGGTCGGCGACGGGGATGTCCATCGAGGCGACGAACTGGACCTCGGCGGAGTCGTAGTCGATGCCGGCCTCCTGCAGCGCCGAGCGGACCGCGACGACGTCGGTCGCCTCGGACTGGACCTCGAAGCTGTCGCCGAGGTCGTTGACCTCCTCCGCTCCCGCGTCGAGGGTGGCCTCGAGGATGTCGTCCTCGGAGATCTCCTTGCCCTCCTGGGCCTTGGCGACGACGACGACGCCCTTGCGCGTGAACAGGCGCGAGACCGAGCCGGGGTCGGCCATGGTGCCGCCGTTGCGGGTGACCGCGGTGCGGACCTCCATCGCGGCGCGGTTGCGGTTGTCGGTGAGGCACTCGACGAGGAGCGCGACGCCCTGCGGGCCGTAGACCTCGTACATGATCGTCTCGTAGTCGACGCCGCCACCCTCGAGGCCGCCGCCGCGCTTCACGGCCGAGTCGATGTTCTTGTTGGGGACCGACTGCTTCTTCGCCTTCTGGATGGCGTCGAACAGGGTCGGGTTGCCGGACGGGTCGGGGCCACCCATCTTCGCGGCGATCTCGATGTTCTTGATCAGCTTCGCGAAGAGCTTGCCGCGCTTGGCGTCGATCGCGGCCTTCTTGTGCTTCGTGGTTGCCCACTTGGAGTGGCCAGACATTTCCGTCCCTCTTCTACCTCGACGACTTCCCTGCTGCCCGGCACCGCCGGAACAGCCGTGCGAGTCTATCCGGCGACCATCTCCAGGAAGACGCGGTGCACCCGGCCGTCCCCGTCCACCTCGGGGTGGAAGGACGTGGCGAGCAGGTGCCCCTGGCGTACGGCGACCGGGTGCCCGTGCGCCTCGGCGAGCACCTCGACGGCCGGTCCGGCCGCCTCCACCCACGGCGCACGGATGAACACGGCGTGCACCGGCGCGTCGAGGCCGGTGAAGTCGAGGTCGGCCTCGAACGAGTCGACCTGGCGCCCGAAGGCGTTGCGCCGGACGGTCACGTCGAGGCCGCCGATCGTCTCCTGCCCGACCGTCCCGCCCTCGATGCGGTCGGCGAGCAGGATCATCCCCGCGCAGGTGCCGAAGGTCGGCATGCCGCCCGCGACGCGCTCGCGGAGCGGGTCGAGCAGCTCGAACGTGCGGGCCAGCTTGGCCATCGTCGTCGACTCGCCGCCCGGGAGGACCAGCCCGTCACAACGCTCGAGCTCGGCGGGGCGGCGTACGGGGAAGGCGTCGGCGCCCAACGCGGTCAGGGCGTGCAGGTGTTCGCGGACGTCGCCCTGCAGGGCGAAGACTCCGATCGACGGCATGGGCACCGATCCTAGGGCGGTGGTCGTCGCGTCCCGGCGGCGGCCGTCCGGCCGGTCCCGCCACCACGCTCCAGAGCGCGGGCAGGAAGCAGGCGAGCACCAGCAGGGCCCACCACCACAGCGGCACGCGCGGGTGCATCGTGATGCCGTATCGGCCGTCGTCGTCGCGGTGGGTGATCAGCACCGAGCCGACCTCGCCGTCCGTCAGGTCGACGTGCGCGCCGCGGTGCGCCTGGAGTCGGACGGGGGCCAGCCCGGTCGAGACGTACGTCGCCCGCGCCCCGCCGTCGACCTCGGCGAACCCGAGCTCCTGGGCCCGCATGAAGGGCCGGTGGACGACGATCGCCACGCAGAGCAGCACCGCTCCCCCGACGACCAGGACGGGCGTGCGCCAGGTCGGCGACCGGACCAGCCACGCGACGGCGGCCAGGACGAGGCCGCCGACGAGCAGCAGGGGCGCCGCGACGACGAGCCAGCCGACGCCCGGCCACGTCCACACCACCTCGCCGACGAGGTCCGCCTGGGTGATCCGCCACGGGTCGGGTGCGGTGATCGCCCCCTGGGTGCCGATGCTGCCGTCCGCGTGGATGACGGCGACCCGGTGGCTGTAGGTGACGTCGCCGCCCGGCGGGTGGAAGGTCACGAAGTCGCCGACGTGCAGGGAGCCGATGTCCACGGGCTCGACCCACAGCAGCGAGTTCACCGGCGCGACGGTCCCCATCGAGGCCGTCTCCACCCGCTCCCAGTGCCCACCGCCCGCCCGCCACGCGCCCGCGGCGGCGGTGGCCGCGACCAGCACGGCGAGGAGGGTCCACTGCAGGGCGACCACGGCCCGGCGCCGGCTCATGCGAGGAACACCATGGCCGGGTCGGAGGTCCACTGCATCGCCATGGTCCAGCTCGTCGCCGGGCTGGTGCCGTAGGTGAAGGTCAGCGGGACCAGCAGGCGCAGGCCGGTGATGTCGGTGCTGTAGCCCGGCCCGCGCGCGGAGCTCGTGGTCAGGGACTGCGCCTGCCCCGCCGCCGGCGCCGCGACCGTGCGGGGGTTCGACGCGGGCGCCACGAGCGCGGTCAGGGTCATCGGCCCGACAGTGGCTGCCGGGTTGGTGAAGGCCAGGGTCGCCAGCACCTGGCTGCACGGGTCGGCCATCGCTCCCGGCAGCGTCCCCGTGTACGTCGTCAGGCCGTCGTCGCCCAGCATCCAGATCGACGCCGTCCCGCCCGTGCCGGCCAGGGACGTGCGGTAGGCAGTGGCGCTGGCGGCGGCGTACAGCGTGCCGACGGTGCCGGCCGACAGCGCGGTCGACTGGTTGACGAACGCGCCGGACAGGCGCCCGTGGAAGGACGACGACGGAGGCGCGGTCAGGCCGGTGAAGTCCGACCAGCCGAGGTGCCAGTAGCCGCTGGTGCCGGTCAGCAGGGCCAGCACGGTGCTCGACGCCTGGACGTTGCCGTCGACGTACAGGGTGATCGTCATGGTCACGCCGAGGACCGCCTTGGAGACGGTGAGGACCGCGAGGTGCCAGCCCGACGAGTACGACGACGAGCTGGCCCCCTGGGTGGTGCCGAGCGTGCTCGACACCGCGTAGCGGACCTTGCCGTTCTGGTCGAGCCAGAGCGCCGGGTTGGCCGCGCCGCTGCCGTTGGACAGGCTGCTGCTGAGGCTGAGCAGCCCACCGCCCTGGGCGTCGGACGCGTTGAACCAGACGCCCAGCGAGTAGTTGTTGGACAGCAGGCCGAGCAGGCCCGAGCCGTTGGTGCCGACGATGTCGGTGGCGTAGCCCGATCCGGAGAACTGTGCCGAGGACGTGCTGCCCCACGGGTCGGCCCGCTGTAAGGCGACCGCGTTGCGCGCCAGGAGCGGGTCGCCCGCCTGCTGGGTGTTGGCGAAGCGGACCGGGCCGCACGAGGCGGTGGCCAGGCTCTGGGTGATCGCACGGCCGCTGTCGTTGGTGATCGTGTCCCCCGCGCTCGCGGGCGCTCCGGACGAGGGCGCCAGGGAGCCCGGACACGCGACCGTGGCCGTGCGCGGCCCGCCGACGCAGGGCCCACCGGTGTGGGCATGCGTCACGGCGAGGGTTCCGGAGGCGGCGGTGTCCGTGCTGTTGGCGACCACCGCCGACGTCCAGCCGGACAGGGTCCCGGACGTCCCCGTGGCGAGGCCGAGCAGCGCCAGCGCCGCCACCGCGACGGTCCAGCGGCCCGGCCGCGTCATTTGTTCAGCGTCCAGCTCAGCGGCTGGCTGACCGTGACGCCCTGGTCGAGCACGGATGCGCCCCCGGGCAGCGCGACCGTGATCCGGCAGGTCGCCGAGGCGCCGGACGCCAGGCCCGGCGTGTGGGTCAGCGTCGGCATGCTGGCTGCCGAGCCGGCGGCGTACACGAGGTCGGTCCAGGCCGCGCCCGCCGAGTACGACGACCCGCTCGAGCAGCTGACCGCCACCGTGAGGTCGGTGGTGCACAGGTTGTTGGGTGTCGGCGTGCCGCTCGACGGGCTGGACGCGCACGTGCCCGGGGTCAGCACGAAGCTCGACGCGTTGGCCGCGCCGAGGTTGGTGAACACCACGTCGCTCACCTGACTGCCGCCGGGCGCGAGGGGCGAGGTCGTGCCGCCGTACTTGTTGATCGTCGTGCAGGTCGCCGAGTTGGCCGCGCCGTCGCTGGACCGGCAGGTCTGCGTGACGTGACCCGCGGTGCCGTCGGGGCCGACCTCCTGGAGGATCACCGCGGTCGTGGTCGCGACCGTGTTGGTGCCATTGGTCAGCACCGCGCTCGTCCAGTCCGAGAGGGTGCCGTTGACGCCGAGGGTCAGCAGCGCGGCCGCGGTCGCGCAGGCGCCGGCGAGGAGGCCACGCGGGCCCGGGCGCGGCCACCGGCGCCGTGCGGCGTGGCGGTGCGTCGGCGCCACGGCGCCATCACCCCAGCGTCCAGACCAGCGGCTGCGTCGCGGTCTGCCCCGAGACCTGCGGCGACGCGGACGCGGGCAGCGAGACGTCGAAGGTGCAGTCCGTCGAGTCCCCCGCGTCGAGGCTGGCGACGACGGCCTGGTCGCCGAAGGCCGAGAGCACGACGGGGGCCCCGGTGGTGTCGAGCGCGCTGGGTGCCGTGCAGACGACCGTGACGAGCGCGACGTCGCAGATGCTCGCCGTCGCGGTCGGGCTCCCCCCGGACGTCGCGCAGGCGCCGGGTCCCAGCGCGAGCGGGCCGCTGCCCGTGCCGGTGTTCGTGAGCGTGACGGTCACCGACTGGTGGTCGCCCGGCTCCAGCGGCGTCGCGGTGCCGCCGTACTTGTCGATGGTCGAGCAGGTGTACGTGTTGGCGGACCCACCGCCGTCGGTGGACGTGCACACCGCGCTGTTGGGTCCGGTCTCCTCGAGGACCAGCGCCTGCGCCGCCTCGAGGGTGTTGGTGTCGTTGGTGATGATCGCGCGGGTCCAACTGGCCAGCGTGCCGCTCACGCCGAGGACCAGGAGGACCGCGGCGATCGCGCCGGCACCGACGAGCGCGAGGCTGCGGCGACGGTCGCGGGAACGGGCAGTGGTCATGCCCCTTCATCGGCCGCGCCGCCGCCCGGCTGAGGACTCAGGACACCGAGCAGTTCTTGTTGCCGTTGCCGGAGTAGTTGGCGGCGTTCGACAGCGTCGACTCCACGCCCCCGGTGACGGCGACCAGTCGGAAGGTCCCGGCCTCGTTGTTGATCGACTGCGTCTGGCCGCTGCGCGCCGTCCCCGCGAAGGTGGTCGGGGTGCGGAAGCTGCCACCACCGCCGTAGTAGAGCTTGAACGAGTCGGGGTTGCCCGAGCCGGACCAGGTCCACGTCAGGTTGTAGGGGTTGTTGCCGTTGATGGTCGTGCAGCCGGTGATGACCGGCGTCACCGGCACCGGCGCCGCCACCGTGAACGTGGTGACCAGCGGCGTGGCCGTGTTGCCGGCGACGTCGGAGGCCGAGTACGTCGCCTGGTAGGTCCCGTTGACCATGAGCGCCGCCGTGAGCCCGCTGGAGCGGTACTGCGCTCCCGACACGACGGTCATCGGCTGGGCCGCGCACGCGGTGCCGTTGACGAAGGCCGAGCCGTCCCAGCACTGGACGGTGCCGCTGGTGCGTACCAGCTTCACCGCCACGGCGCTCACGCCGGAGCCGGCCGTGTCGGTCGCGTTGACGCAGACCTGGTTGGCGCTCGACGAGCACGAGAGCGCTGCCCAGTTCGTACCCGTCGCGCCGTTGCTGGGCGCCGGGCTCGTCAGCACCGGGGGCGTCGTGTCAGGCGTCGTGATCGTCGCGGTCGCTGTCGCGGTGTCCGTCCACACCGCCGACGTGAAGGCCCACGGACCACCGCCGGTCACACCGACGACGCCGCCGACGGCGAGGACCGAAGCGAGACCGGCGGGCACGACCAGCCGCCTGGCGCCCGTCGTACGACGCCGGGCGCCGCCGCCGCGGTGGCCGAACCCGAGGAGGGCGGCAGCCGCCACGAGCAGCCCCGCGGCCAGCAGCCCGGCAGGGCTGGAGGCGGCGCTGAGCACGCGGCCGGCGTACGGGATCCCGAAGGCGACGCGATCGGCCGCGTCCACGACGTAGGTCTCGGCGTCCGGCACGTTGTTGGTGTCGCCCTGCAGGGTCAGCGCGACGCCGTCGCCCGACGGCACCGCCGCCACGACCCGGTGGGTGACCCGGTGGCCCTGGGCGTCCACCACGCTGACGACGTCCCCGACCGAGATGTCCGCGGCAGGGACCTCCCGGGCGACGCCCAGCGCACCGGCCTCGTAGGAGGGGCTCATCGACCCGGAGACGAAGACGAGCGGAGTGACGTGGAAGAGCCACCCGGCGACGAAGCCGGCCAGGCAGAGGGCGCCCAGCACGCCGCCCGTCCACAGCACGGCCTCCCGGCCCCAGCGCGCCACCCGGGTCATGCGATCACCTGCGTCGCCGCGAAGGTGAACGCGACATTGGACGACTGGAAGCCGCCGACGCCGGAACCGGACGGGAGCGTCACCTGCACGCAAAGGTCGTGGTACGGGGTCACGGACGTCGCGGCGAGGTTGCCACCGGGGGCGCTGTAGCCGTTGAGGTTCGCGTTGGCGGTGCCGACGACGGTCCCGCCGGTGCACGTCGAGCCGCTCACGGTTCCTCCCTTGCGCACGGTGACCTTGAGCGCGGCACCGAGCGTGCCCGTGGCGGTCGCCGAGACGGTGTACCCGAAGGTGAGCCGCCCGGTGCTGTTGTTGCGGACCCGGAGGACCTTGGCCACCGAGCCGCCAGAGGCCGGGATGCTGCCGGAGAGGTCGCTCCACACGTAGGTCTCGGGCTTCACCTTGTTGTTCGTGGCGAGGTCGATGTGGACGGCGCCGGCCTGCACGGCCACGCCCTCCACCGTCGCCGCGTTGTGCCAGTACGCCGAGGTGGCGACGGCACCCGCGCCGAGCAGCAGGCCCGCCGACAGCAGGGCCCGGGTGCGACCGCGGCCGAACCAGCGGGCGCGCTGCGCACGGTGCCGGGGATCAGGCCTGTCCATCGGTGACCACCTCCTCGTCACGGTCGCGGCGGTCGCGGCGTCGGACCAGTGCGAGACCGGTGCCGACGAGCGCGGCCGCGAGCCACAGGAGGCCGGGCGCGACGGCGGAACCGGTGCCCGGCAGGCCGTCCTGCACGCCGCCCACCTGGCCGTCGTCACCGTCACCGGAGCCGGACCCGTCGCCGTCGCCCTCGTCGACACCTCCGACGTCGCCGTCCTCGGAGAGGGTGAGCCTGATCCGGAACGGGACGGAGTCGACCTGGCGGGTGGAGTCCCAGTCGAAGGTCGCACGCACGGAGACTCGCGTCTGGGCGCCCTCGGCCACCTCGAGCTCGGTCGCGGCCCGCGTCGTGCCGGCCTCGACCGGGAGCCAGGCACCGTTGCCGATCCGTGCCTCGAGCGTGAAGTCGTCGTCGGCGAGCAGCAGGTCGGGGTCGTTCGCGACCACGTCGACCGTGAGCACGCCGGCGGAGGGGCCGTCGTTGCGGACCCGGAACGAGCGGACCTCCTGGTCGCCCGGGACGAACCGGAACGACGGCTCGAAGAGCGGCGCGGTGAGCTCGGTGCTCCAGCTGACGCCGTCGCGGCTCAACCCGATCTCGTCGTCGGCGTGCGCCGGCGCGGCAGCCAGCGTGACCGTCGCGATGGCGACGGACACGATCGGTGCGACGAGACGCCGGATCACGATGAAGCCCTTCCTGTTGCTCTTCTGCGGGTCCCGGTGCGGACCAGGACCACGACGGCCAGCAGGAGGATTCCTGCCGCCAACGCCGGCGCGGGCCGGCGGTTCTTCCCAGGTGGTGCGAGTGCTGCGGGTCGTGCTGGTGCTGCTGACGTTGCTGGTGCTGCCGGATCCGTCGACCCCTCAGTGACCGGCTCCGGCGACTCCCTCTTCACCCGCCGGCGGTCACGGAGTGCCGTGACGAACATGAAGGCTGCGTAGCCGATGAGCGCCGCCGAGACGCCGAAGACGGCCCACTGACGCTCCTGGCCCGACAGCACGTTGTTGAGTCGTCCGAGGTACGGCGCCGAGTACCACAGCCGGCCCCTGACCTGGACCTCGGCGACCGGGAGCGGGTCCGGGTCGTCGTTGGCGTCGCCCTGCGTGATCAGCTGCGTCGTTCCGTCGAACCGGTTGCTGACCCCGACCACCCGGTGGGTGACGACGGTCGCCTTGCCGGACTCGAGCTGGTAGGTGATCACGTCGCCGACGGCGATCTCGTCCATGTCGACGGGCTTGACCACCACCAGCGTGCCCGGCGGGTAGGTCGGCTCCATCGAGCCGGTGAGCACCGTGTACGGCGTCGCCCCGGCGAGCCGCGGCACGAGGACCGCGGCCGCCAGGATGACGACCACACCGAGGATCACCACCCACAGCACGACCTGCCAGAGCCAACCGAGCGTCGCTCGTGCCGTGGGTGCCACCCGTCAGACGCCGTGATCGCCGGGAGCGATCAGCTGTGGACCTGGGTCAGCGAGAAGCCGAAGTCGCTCAGCGTCACGTTCTGGGTCTGCGTGCCGTTGCCCGCGGTGCCCAGGAAGGTGATGGTGATCGACGCGTCGACGACGTCGCCGTCGTTGGCCTCGGTGATGACGCCGTCGGCCACGTCGGTCCCGTCGATCTGGAACGAGTCGTCGATGGTCAGGTTCGTGCCCGTCAGCGAACCGCCACGGGTCGGGTCCGTGACGTCGAGGTTGGCGCGCAGGTGCTCACCGGTCGCCTGGACCTCGAACGAGCAGGTCTTCGTGAGGGTGTCGCCGGGGACGATGAGGTCGCCGGCCTCCCAGACCTTGCTGGCCTCGTCCTCGCCGCTGTCGAACACCCAGTCGGCGTCCGCGCACGTGTCGTTGATGATCTTGAGCTCGCCCGCGGTCGCAGCGATGCCCTCGACGTCAGCGTCGGCGGTCCAGAACGCGAGCGTCCCGGCGCCACCCATGAGCAGCACGGCCGCGCCGCCGGCGGCGAGTGCGCCCTTCGTCGTCTTCTTCATTGGTTCTCCAGTCCCCATGCCTGCGTTGTCCCCAGGTCTGGCTCTCAGTTGTGAGGGATTGACTTTTTCCGACGCGGGAGCGCCTCGGAATCCGAAACGAAGGCAATCACGGACGGTCATGCAGGCGCGGGGAAACCGGGACATTGGCCCGGTAAATAAATCGGAGCCATGGTCCTGACGTGTCAGGACCATGGCTCCGATGGGTCATGCGGGTGGTTGCCCGCGTGGTTCAGCGAGGAGTCACCAGCCGCGCTCGGCGAGGCGGTGGGGCTGGGGCAGCTCGTCGACGTTGATCCCGACCATCGCCTCACCCAGACCACGCGAGACCTTCGCGACCACGTCCGGGTCGTCGAAGAAGGTCGTCGCCTTCACGATCGCCTCGGCGCGCTGCGCCGGGTTGCCCGACTTGAAGATCCCCGAGCCGACGAACACACCCTCGGCACCCAGCTGCATCATCATCGCCGCATCCGCCGGCGTCGCGATCCCACCAGCGGTGAACAGCACCACCGGCAGCTTCCCGCTCCGGGCCACCTCCACGACCAGCTCGTACGGCGCCTGCAGCTCCTTCGCCGCGACGTACAGCTCGTCGTCGGACAGCACCGTCAGCCGGCGCAGCTCCGCACGGATCGTGCGCATGTGCGTCACCGCGTTGGAGACGTCACCGGTGCCGGCCTCGCCCTTCGACCGGATCATCGCCGCACCCTCGGTGATCCGCCGCAGCGCCTCACCCAGGTTGGTCGCACCACACACGAACGGGACCGTGAAGGCCCACTTGTCGATGTGGTTGGCATAGTCGGCCGGGGTCAGCACCTCGGACTCGTCGATGTAGTCCACACCCAGCGACTGCAGCACCTGCGCCTCGGCGAAGTGACCGATCCGGGCCTTGGCCATCACCGGGATCGAGACCGCCTCGATGATCCCGTCGATCATGTCGGGGTCGCTCATCCGGGACACCCCACCCTGGGCGCGGATGTCGGCGGGCACACGCTCGAGCGCCATCACCGCGACCGCGCCGGCGTCCTCCGCGATCTTCGCCTGCTCCGGGGTGACGACGTCCATGATGACCCCACCCTTGAGCATCTCGGCCATGCCGCGCTTGACCCGGGTGGTGCCCTGCCCAGAAGTGGGCTCTGCCTGCTCGCTCATGGCACCAATCGTACGGCCGCGGGCCGCCGGGACTACGCCTGGGGCTCCCCCGTGGGCGGCTCGGTCGCCGCCTCCGCCGCGAGGGCCTGGCGGCGCACCTTCAGGACCCGGAAGACCACCGTGTAGGTGCTGGCCGCGGCGAGCGCCCAGAGGGTGACGTACATGAGGATCGGCAGGTCGAGGAGGGCGCCGAGGCCGGTCATCACCAGGATCGAGACGAGGCGGTCGGCGCGCTCGGCGATGCCACCCTTGGCGTCCATGCCGAGCGACTCGGCGCGAGCCCGGGCGTACGACGTCACCGAGCCCATGACCAGGCACCACAGGGTCACGCAGAGGTAGAGGTAGCTGTCGCCCTGGTCCTTGCCCGTGCCGGCGAAGTAGAGCGCGAGACCACCGAAGATCGCGCCGTCGCCGATCCGGTCGAGGGTCGAGTCCCAGAAGGCGCCGAACTTCGACACCCGGCCCATCTCGCGGGCCATCCGCCCGTCGATCAGGTCGCTGAACACGAACGCCGTGATGAACAGGACGCCGATGAGCAGCTCACCCTGCGGGAAGAAGATCAGCGCGCCGGCGCTGACGCCGAGCGTGCCGACGAGGGTGACCGCGTCGGGACTGATGCCCATCCGGATGAACAGCCGCACGAACGGGTGCAGCACGGTCCCGGCCCAGAACTCCTTGAAGCGCTCCAACACGGCGCGAAACCTACCCCTGCCAGTGCTCGGCGAGCAGATCGCGGGTGTCCCCGAGCAGCTGCGGCAGGGTCTTGGTGCCCGCGATCACGGTCATGAAGTTGGCGTCGCCCGACCAGCGCGGCACGACGTGCTGGTGCAGGTGACCGGACAGCGAGCCGCCGGCCGCTCCCCCGAGGTTGAGCCCGACGTTGAACGCGTGCGGCTGCGAGACGACCCGGATCGTGCGCAGTGCGGCCTTCGTCAGCGCCGCGACCTCGTCGGTCTCGGCGTCGTCGAGGTCGGTGTAGTCGGCGACGTGGCGGTAGGGCAGCACCATCAGGTGGCCCGGGTTGTACGGGTAGAGGTTGAGCACGGCGTACGCCGCCTCCCCGCGTACGACGACCAGGGCGTCGTCGGTCGACGTCGCCGGGTCACGGGTGATCCGGCAGAAGGGGCAGGCCGGGCGGGGCTCGGCGTGGGCCGGCGGCTCGACGTCCTCCTCGCCGCGCACGTAGGACATGCGGTGCGGCGTCCACAGCCGCTCGAGCCCGTCGGGGTCGGCCACGTGGTTCCCGTTCCTCACTGCCGTCACTGGTCGTCGGACGAGGTCGAGTGCGAGAGCATCTGCAGCAGGTCGGCGACGGGCAGGTCCGGCAGGTTGAGCCCGCGCGACAGCGCCATGCCGTTGATCTGCAGCCAGATCGACTCCGACAGGATGTTGATCGTCGCCTCGGTGCTCGGCTCGCGCACGTCGCGCTCGAGCCAGCGCCGCACGGCGGCGAAGACCGCGCCGATCATGCCGAACACCCACGGGTCGAGGGCGGCGCGGTCGTCCTCGGAGAGCTCGACGCCGAGGGCCGCCACGACGATCGTCATGATGCCCTCGATGCCCTCGGCGACCTGCTGGACCGCCTGGCTGAGCGGGCTCGGGCCCCACTGGGTGAGGTCGCGCTCGCCGAACCAGTAGAGCGACGGGTGCGCCTCGGCCCAGCGGACGAAGCCGCCGACGATGCGGTGGATGATCTGGTCCGGCGTGCCGTCGTAGGACAGCGCGGGGAGCATCTGGGCGCCGATGTTCTCGCAGATCTCGGTCTGCACGGCGCGGTCGAGGTCCGAGCGGTCGCTGAAGTGGCGGTAGATGACCGTGCGGCTCATCTTCGCCTCGTCGGCGACGTCCTGCACCTGGAAGTCCTCGCCGGGGGCCTGGCGTTCGAGCACCGCGATCGCGGCGTCGATGATCACCTGGCGGCGTACCTGGTTGTGCTCCTGCCAGCGCCGACGGCGTCCGTCGAGCAGCTCACCACTCTCCGAGCTCATTGCGAAACCCTCTCACGTGAAGCGGTGGAACCACTGGCCGAGGTCGGCGGCGACGCCGGGGCACGTGACGTTCTGGTCACGCTGCAAGGCGACCCACTGTCCCATCACGGCCGTGCCGCCCTGGATCGACCAGTCGTCGCCGCACCTGTTGAGTGCCTCCGCCTTCGACGTCTGGCCCGCCGCGCGCCACTCGGGCACGCCGCCGAGGTCGAAGTCGCCGACGACCCGCTCGTAGAGGCTCGGCGTCGAGTAGACCCCGATCCGGAAGCCGGCGTCGACGTAGCCGCGGGCGACTCCCTCGATGACGGCGGCGTTGGCGCGCAGGTTGCCGCTCCACTCGAAGTCGGGCACGGGCTCGACGTCGATCCACACGATCGGGCTGAGCAGCCCGACGGTGGCCATGGTGCCGATGTTGAAGCGGGCCTGGGCGTAGCCGACGTTCTTGAGCTGTCCGATCGTCGTCGAGGCGTCGTAGGGGCCGTTGGCGCCCTCGTCCCTCAACGTCGCGGCGCTCGGGTACGACGACACGGCGTAGACGGCGACCAGGACGTCGTTGTCCTTCGCCCACTGCACCTGGTCGGCCAGGCACGGGTTGGGCGTGAAGCCCGGCCCGTTGGTGAGCCCCAGGACGACGTACTCGGCCGTCGGCAGGGGCATCGGGAGCCCCTTGCCCTGCTTCTGGGGGATGCCGGTCCCCTTCGGGCACTGGGGCCAGCTCACGTCGCCACCGAGCACCTCGCCGTCGCGCGGCGCGATGTCGCTCGTGGGCTGGCTGCCCTCGCGGGCGAGGTCCTCCGCCGCCTTCGCCAGGTCGCTGGCGTCGGCACCGGGGTCACCCGCGTCTCCCCCGGGCTTGCCGCTGTCGCTGGGGCTGGCCGTGGCCGTCGTCGACACGGGCGGGCGCGGCGGCGCACCGGACGGCTTGTCCGAGCCGCCGCAGGCCACGAGGGCAGGCAGCAGCGCCGTGAGTACGACGACCGCCGGCCCCCTGCGTCCCATGGTCAGACTTGCTCCCGGCTCTCCACGGCGGCGACCACGCGCTCGATCGCCTCGGCGATCGGGACGCCGTTGTCCTGCCGGCCGTCGCGGTAGCGGAAGCTGACCGCGCCCTTCTCGACGTCCTCGCCACCGGCGATGAGCATGAACGGGATCTTCTGCAGCTGGGCGTTGCGGATCTTCTTCTGGAACCGGTCGTCCGACTCGTCGACCTCGACCCGGATGCCCCGCGCCTTGAGCTGGTCGGTGACGTCGTAGAGGTAGTCGGTGAACGCGTCGGCCACCGGGATGCCGACGACCTGCACCGGCGCGAGCCACGGAGGGAAGGCGCCGGCGTAGTGCTCGACGAGGACACCGAGGAAGCGCTCGATCGAGCCGAACTTCGCCGAGTGGATCATCACCGGCTGCTGCTTCGAGCCGTCGGACGAGGTGTACTCGAGACCGAAGCGGGCCGGCTGGTTGAAGTCGTACTGCACCGTGCCCATCTGCCAGGTGCGGCCGATGGCGTCCTTGGCCTGGACCGAGATCTTCGGCCCGTAGAAGGCGGCGCCGCCCGGGTCCGGCACGAGCTGGAGACCGGTCTCGGCCGCGACGTCCTCGAGCACCTTCGTGGCGGTCGCCCAGTCCTCGTCGGAGCCGACGAACTTGTCGGGCTTGGAGTCGTCGCGGGTCGAGAGCTCGAGGTAGAAGTCGTCGAGCCCGAAGTCCTTGAGCACGCCGAGCATGAAGCCCAGGAGGTGCTTGACCTCGGCCGGCGCCTGCTCGGGGGTGCAGTAGGAGTGCGAGTCGTCCTGCGCGAAGCCGCGCACGCGGGTCAGGCCGTGGATCACGCCCGACTTCTCGTAGCGGTAGACGCTGCCGAACTCGAACAGGCGCAGCGGCAGCTCGCGGTAGGAGCGCCCGCGGCTGCTGAAGATCAGGTTGTGCATCGGGCAGTTCATCGCCTTCAGCTGGTAGTTCGTGCCCTCGAACTCCATCGGCGGGAACATGGTGTCGGCGTAGTACGGCAGGTGCCCCGAGGTGTGGAACAGCCCGTCCTTGGTGATGTGCGGGGTGCCGACGTAGGAGAAGCCCTCCTCGATGTGGCGCTGGCGGACGTAGTCCTCCATCTCCCGCTTGATGACGCCGCCCTTGGGGTGGAACACCGGCAGGCCGGAGCCGATCTCGTCGGGGAAGGAGAACAGGTCGAGCTCGCGCCCGAGCTTGCGGTGGTCGCGCCGCTCGGCCTCCTCGAGCCGGTGGAGGTGCTCGTCGAGCTCCTCCTTGCTCGGCCAGGCGGTGCCGTAGATGCGCTGGAGCTGCTTGTTCTTCTCGTCGCCGCGCCAGTACGCCGCCGCGCTGCGCATCAGCTTGAACGCCGGGATCCGCTTGGTGGTGGGCAGGTGCGGCCCACGGCAGAGGTCCTTCCAGGCGACCTCGCCCTTGCGGTTGATGTTGTCGTAGATGGTCAGCTCGCCCGCGCCGACCTCGGCGGAGGCACCCTCCGCGGCGTCCGCGGCCGATCCCTTGAGGCCGATCAGCTCGACCTTGTAGGGCTCGTCGGCGAGCTCGACCAGCGCGTCCTCGTCGGTGGTGACCCGGCGGTCGAAGCGCTGGTTCTCCTTGACGATCTTGCGCATCGCGCTCTCGAGCTTCGCGAGGTCCTCGGGCACGAAGGGCACCGGCACGTCGAAGTCGTAGTAGAAGCCGTCCTGGATCGGCGGGCCGATGCCGAGCTTGGCCTCGGGGTAGAGCTGCTGCACCGCCTGGGCCAGCACGTGCGCGGTCGAGTGGCGCAGGATGTCGAGCCCGTCGGGGCTCCCGATGGCCACGCCCTCGACCTCGTCACCGTCGGCGAGCTCGTAGGAGAGGTCCTTGAGCTGGCCACCGACACGCGCGGCGATCACGTCGGCGTCGTCGCGGAACAGCTCCCAGGCCTTCGTGCCCGTGGTGACCGTCGAGTCCCGGCGCGCATCGGCGGACACTACGACGACCTTGATGTCGGACACGGAGGAGCTCCTTCTGGAGAGGCGGACCGCACGGTTGCGGACGTACGTCGATCGTATCGGCCGCCGCGGGCCGGCACGCAGCCGATTCCCGCGCCGGGACCCCCGTCGGGCTCAGCCCCTCTCCGCGCCCCGATCTCCGCCCCGGTCCGGGCCCCGGTCCGAGCCGGCGGCGGCGCGGCGTGCGCGGCCCGCCTCGGCGCAGCGGCGGAGCCGGCGGCGTACCTCGGGAAGGGCCGCGGGGCCACGCTCCTGCACGGCCGCGAAGGCGTGGTGGGAGCAGGTGGGCGTCAGGTTGCAGACCGCGGGCCGGTGCGCGGAGACGTTGACCTGGTAGGACCGGATGAGGCGCAGCAGCGTCCCGGTGGTCCCCCGCGCGCCCGCCACGGGCGGCGTGGTGCGGTAGCCGGCCAGCGTCGCCAGCACGAGCCCGAGCAGGAACGGGCTGCAGTCGGCGCACTCCGCGACGTCGCACGCGCCGTCCGCGCAGTCGCGTCCGCGCTTCCTCCGGCTCCGCCGGTTGCGGCGATCGCGCCACCACCCCATGGGTCAACCCTCCCGATCGGTCACGTCGGCCGGAGCCTAGCCAGTGTCGTCCGGATCACGCCTCGCGAAGGCAAAATGTCCGGCGTTCCGGCACGGCGCGGGACCGGCGCCCCTAGCCTCACCGGCCATGGGGACAGCACGCCGTGCGCTGTTCGCCTCGCTCCTCGCCGGCGGTGCCGTTGCCGCGGGCGGCTCCCAGGCGGACGCGGCCACGACCGGTACGACGCACGTACCGGTCTCTGCGCTGCGCGCCGGTGACGTCGTCGTCGGCCCCGGCGGCCTCGTCGTGCGCATCTCGGCGGTCGTCCGGACGGGGTCGCGCTACACGGTGAAGGCGATCAACCCCTTCGACGGCAGGGCGGTCGTGCTGAGGCCACGCATCGGCACGACCTTCGGCGGCACCCAGCGGTTCGTGCTCCTCCTGCGCGGGGTGCCGACGTCCGCCGTACCGCTGGCGCCGGAGCCGGTCGCACCGGTGCCCGCGGTCATCGACGGCGGACGTCCCTGATGACGACGATCCGGCTGCGTCGCGGGACCGCGGCGCAGTGGACGGCGGCGAACCCGGTCCTCGCGCAGGGCGAGCCCGGCGTCGACACGACGACGGGTGCGCTCCGCATCGGCGACGGCACCCGGGCCTGGCTGGACCTGCCGGAGTTCCGTGACGCCGGCGCGCTCGCCGCGCCCCAGCCCGCGCTCGACGTGGTGCGGGTCGAGTCGCTCACCGGTGGGACCTATGCGCTGGACCCGGTCGTCGCGACCTACTTCTCGCTCGACCTCGGCGGGGACGTGGCGCTGACCGACGCCGGATTCGTCGAGGGCCAGTCCGTCACCGTCGAGCTCGTCCAGGACGCGACCGGCGGGCGCGGGGTGACCCTGCCCTCCAGCTGGGTCGGGGCCGCCGCGGTGGACGTCGACGCGGAGCCGGGGACGCTCGAGCGGCTCGTCGTGTGGCGCGCGGCCGGGCGGATGAACGTCCAGCAGGCCGCCGGCGGGCCGTTCCCGCTGTCCGACTCCGGGGACGACCCGGACCACGACTCCTCATGACCGGCCCCATCGACGTCTTCGGCATCGCGGGTCAGTCGAACGCCGAGGGCCGGGGTGCGGCGGCGCTCGCGCCCGTGACGCTGGCGGGCCTCGCGTTCGAGCACCGCGGCCCGGGCGAGCTGGTGACGCCGGTCCTCGACCCGTGCCTCGGCGCGTCGAGCGGCTCGGCCTGGCCGGCCTTCCTGGACACCTTCACGGCCGCGTCGGGGCGCCCCGCCTGCGTCGTCCCGGCTGCCTCCGGCGGCGCCTCCCTGGTGGAGAGAACTCCTGCGCCGTACGGGTCCTGGTCGCCGGCCGGGACCCTGCGCGAGGCCGCCGCGGCGCGCTTCAACGGCGCCCTGAGCGACCTCGCGGACGCCGGCTGGGAGCCGGTGTGGCGTGGCGTCGTGTGGCACCAGGGCGAGCAGGACGCCCAGCAGTACCCGGACGTCGGCGGGCTGCGGGCGGCGTACACGGACGCGCTGCGCGCCCTCGGCGCGTGGCTCGCCGGGGCGGTGCTGCCCGGCGAGGTCTTCGTGCTGCGCCTCGGCGACCGCAGCGGCTACCGGGACGGGTACGCCGCCGTGCGGGCTGCCCAGGACGCGGTCTGCCTCGGCGAGGGCTTCACGATGACCTACACCCAGTGCGACCTCTTCCCCGCGCGCGGCTGGATGCGCGACCCGCTGCACTACGCGCAGGCAGGGCTCAACCACATGGGCACCCACGCGGCCCGCGCCGTGGCGACGCACCTCGGCCTCCTCGCCGAGGGTGCGCCGCCGGCTCCCACCGGGCCGACCATCGCCCAGCGGCTGCGCCAGGCGCTCTAGAGGGCGTCGGCGTACACGCGGCCGATGTAGCCGATCGGCGCGCCGCACGCCTCACCGATCGTCGGCACCAGCTGGGCGTTGCAGGCGCGGTAGCCGAGCTCGTGGCCGACCGCGAGGCCGTTGACCTGGAGGTTGAAGTCCTCGCCGTCGACCGGGTAGATCCGGAAGGTGCCGTTGGACGCCGTCAGCACCGTGCCGACCCGGACGTTGTCGACGGCGCGGCGCAGGTTGACCCGGGCGCCGGCGACCGGCGCGAGGGTGGCCGCGTCGACGACCTGGCCACGCACGAAGGACGGCAACGCCCACACCCGGCCGAGTGCCGTGCCGTCCGCATAGCGACGGGCGAAGGAGAAGTTCGCCTCCACGTACCGGGGGCTGCTGTTGCCGCCCACGATGCCGCCCTGGACCCAGTTGTTGCCGACCACCCGGACGTAGGAGCCGCCGGCCGGCAGGGGCCCGGTGCGCACGACCGAGAACCGGCCCTCGCTGTCGGTGGTCGTCGAGCCGATGATCGTGCCGCCCGGACCGGAGCGGAGCTCGATCCGTACGCCGGCCGCGGGGCGCACGTCGTCGAAGTCGTAGACGAGGCGCCCCGTGATGGGCGCGGGAGCGGCCTGGGCCGCCCGTGCTGATGAGCCGGCTGGAGCACCGGCGCTGGATGCCGTCGGCACCGCGGTGAGGGCCGCCAGGGCGGCGGCGAGGCCGAGGAGGACCACGAGAAGTCGCTTCATGGGTCCGTTGTAGGCCCGCCGGGCGTCGTAGCGCAGGAAAACGGCGAGAGCCGCGCTCTTCGGCGCGGCTCCTGCGTGGTGCTGGGTGGTGGTACTGGGTGGTGGTGCTGGGTGGGCGATACTGGGTTCGAACCAGTGCACCTGATATCCTGGGACCCAACCGCCGACCAGCCCGAAAGGGCCTCTGAGCTGCACAAACGTGCGCCTTCACCAGAATGCAGGAGTGGGCAAGAGTAGGCACCAGATAGCATGGCGATAGCACGTTGGTAGCACGCTGAGCGCTACTGGGAAGGGGCCAGTCGTGGCTGGAAAGCAAGGAGCGCGAGGCTTCGGCCGCGCCCGCAAGCTGCCGTCTGGACGATGGCAAGCATTCTACGGCGACCCACACGGCGCCGTGGGGATCTCGCGCACCGGCAAGCCGACGCCGGTCCGTCACGCCGCGCCACACACCTTCGACACGAAGCTCGACGCCGAGGCCTGGCTGACCGATGAGCGGCGCCTGATCTCGGCGGGCACCTGGACGCCCCCGAGCATCCGCAAGGCGCAGCGCGACAACTCCGGGATGCCGCTGTTCGGCGCGTACGCCGAGCAGTGGATCGCCGACCGGAAGGTCAAGGGCCGGCCGCTGGCAGCCCGGACCCGCGACCACTACCGCGACCTGCTCGAGCGGTACCTCCAGCCGTTCGCGACGCTGCCGCTCGACGCGATCACCCCCAGTCTGGTCGCCGGCTGGTACGACGACTTCACCCCGCAGACGAAGCGCCACCAGGGCCGCAGGACCGACGGCGGCACCACGAAGGCCCACACCTACTCGTTCGCGCGCGCGGTCATGAACACCGCGATCAGCGCCGACGGCCCGGTCGCTGGCCGGACGAACCCGTTCACGATTCGCGGCGCCGGCTCCTCCCCCGCCGCCAACCGGGAACAGCTCGCGACATCGGAGGGCGTTGACACGATGCTGGAGGTCATCCGACCCCAGTGGCGGGCGGCGATCCTCATCGGCCTGTGGACCGGCCTACGGATCGGCGAGGTCCTCGAGCTGCGCCGCAGCGACGTCGACCTGGAGCACCGCGTCATCCGGGTCCGGCGGGCGGTCTCGCGGTCGAAGGAGGCCGGCGTGCACGTCAAGGACCCGAAGTCCGCCAAGGGCATGCGGAACCAGCGGATCCCGAAGACGCTCGTCGAGCCGCTCACCCAGCACCTCAAGTACCACGTCGAGCGGAGACCGGACGCGCTGCTTTTTCCCGGCCGCGGCGGCGCCCACCTCTCCCCCTCGACCTTCTACGGTCGTGCTCCGGCCTACGGGAAGGGCGCCGAGGCGAAGGGCAAGTCCCGCGAGCGCGTCGTCCGCGAAGGCAACCGTGGCTGGTACCACGCCCGCGCCGCCGCCGGGCACCCCGAGCTGCACTTCCACGACCTCCGCGCCACCGGCGCGACCCTGCTCGCGCAGGCCGGTGCCCAGGTCGCCGAGGTGCAGGAGTTCCTCGGCGACTCGACCCCGGCCGCGGCGCTGCGGTACGTGCGCGCTGCACAGTCGCGGATGAACATGCTCACCGACAAGCTGAGCGACCTGGCCGAGGCCGGCGGCTGGTGACCTACAGCAGGATCGTGTCCATCTGCTCCGAGAGCCAGGCGCGTTCCCGGGGCGCCAGCGTGGACAGCCGGACGTTGAGGAGTTGCTCGTCGACCCACAGGTCTTCGGCGGTGCGCTCGTAGTCGGCGTGGTTCCAGGCGAGCGCGTTGCCGATCCTCCGGACCGAGGGCATCAGCAGACGTGCCGCCTGCCGCTCGACCAGTGACTCCTCGTAGAGCTTTCTGCAGACGCTGAACGGACCACGCAGGATGTGGCCGCTCTCGTGGCATATCGTGCCGCGCCTCTCCGCCTGGTCCAGGCCTTCTGCCATCAGGACGCGCTTCTCGCTGTGCAGAGTGAGCCCCCACCGTCCTTCCGGCAGCCAGTTGACCCACTCCACCTTCCAGTCGGTGAACTGGCCGATGAAGCGCCACGGGTGGTGGCCTCGGCGATCACGGCAACGGTGGCGGTCGAGCATGTCGGCGACCCTAGAGAGGGCCGCCGACAGATCACTGCTCCTCGTCGTCGTCGACGTTGAGCGGCGAGAACTTCCCCTGCCCGAGGCGGATCATGGGCAACACTGCCGGCACCCCGACCCGTGTCGTGAGGTCTTGGACGTGCTGCCGGATGTAGGGGAAGAGTGCGTGGATCGCGTACATCTGGATGAAGCGCTCCCGGAGCTCGTCGGCGAGCTGAAACGTCTGCGACTTGCGGTATGCCACGGCCAGGTCGATCTGCACCATCGCGCCCGGGGTCGGCTGATCGGTCCGGACCCGCACGGTCAGGAACTCCTCGGTGTCTCGGAAGAACACCTGCAGCTGACTGAGCTCGATCGGCGACTCGTCGTCTTCGTCGATCTCAACGAAGTTGCCGTTCTCGTCCTCCGTGCGCTGCACTGAGAGTCCGAACGCAGTAACGCCGGCGATCTCGAGCAGGCCGATTGCCTCCGTGAGGTCATCGACCGTGGGAACCTCGGATTCGGTCACTCAGGCCCCCACGGGCGCGACGGCCGATTCCCAGTCGCGGCGCGTGGCGATCTTGACCGTAGGCCCGCCTGTGTCGACGGTGATCGTGCCACCGTCCTGCCATCCGCATGGCACGTCGTCGGCCGCCATTGTCACGAAGCGGAGTCGCAGGCCCACGGCGCGGCTGTAGCGCATTACGGTCGACAGGCGCGGATCGCCGCCGAGGCGCTCGATGTTGGAGACGCGCGACTGAGTGGTACCCATCCGCTTCGCGACGTCCTTCTGGCGCATCTTCCGAGCGTCACGGGCGGCGATCAGCTTCTCGATGAGGCGGACGTGCTCTTCGGCGTCTTCCAGGGCGGCGCCGACGGTCGGGTCGTCAGCGAGGCCGGCTGCGGCGAACAGGTCGCGCTCTAGGGCGCGCTGAGTTTCAGTCATGGCTGGCGGTCCTTCGGGGGCTCCCGGGAGCCGTTGGAGGGCTCCCGACGTCATTCACGATATCGCCAATACGCGATACCGCAAGTTGAAACGATCATTCCTCTTCGTCTGTTCCCCACTCGCCTTCGAGGTACGAGGCGAGCCGGGTGGCGGCTAGGTCGACCGCGTCGCGGTCGAGATCCTTCTTCTTGAAGTGCACGTGCAAGCACAGGAGCACGAGGCCCTCATCGACCCGACCGAAGTACAGGCGGATGGCGCGACGATCACCGGAGATCCGGATCTCCTCGACCCCGTCACGCAGTTCCTTGTGATCCTTAGGCTGCGCCTCGTCCTTCGCGAATCGCTCCATGACCTTGGTCATCCGAGCCACTTCGTTGGGGATGAGCCTCATCTTCCGCAACTCGCGCAGGACGGGCGCGGGGTACTTCCACTCCATCACGCGGGGTTCATCCCCCCGGGATCCTGGCTCTCCTGGCCGACCTCATCCTGCTTCTCCCGCGCCTTCTGCACCTTGCCCTTGCGACCGGTGTCGCGGGCGGCTTCCGCTTGAGGTGCGAGAGGCGCCTTACGCAGCTCGACGACGGCGTTCACGCCACCGGCCCCGTCAGCGTCGGGCGCAGGACCGCCGCCGATCATGATGTCGATGACGCGCTCCAGGCTCTCGATCCGCTGACGCAAGTCGATGACTTCTTCAGCCAGGTAGTCGACCTGGCGGTCCAAGCCGTTGACCCGGGGCGCGAGGTCGTCGTGGTCAAGCGGGGGCGCCACTGGCGGTGCCGGCTCGAACCGACCGGTCTCGCTATTGACGACGAAATCCACGTGTTCGAACGGGTCGTACTGCTCGAAGAGAACCCGCTTAGCGGTGCCTTCGGTCCACGCCAGCCCGGTGTCGATCTTCCGCAGGGTCTGTGCGGGCTTCTGGCTCTGCCATTCGCCGGACTCGATCGCCGACTGGGTGGTGTCGCTGGGACCGCCGAGATCAGCCACTTCTCGCTGCGATCGCCCCATCGCCGTCCGCCACCGGAGGACGACTTGACCGAGGTAGAAAAAGTCAGCGCGAGGGGCACCCGGATCTGTCATGGGGCAACCCTCCTAGAAATCTTCGGCAAACCTTGGGCCGGTTTGGCAAACCCCATCCTCCCACGTCAGACCGCTTGGGAACTACACCTATGTGGTTCCGCAGGTGGGAGCCAAGTTTGCTGACATCTGGCCAATCTCTAGCCAAACTTTGCCGACTTTGCCTAAGGTTTGGCCATGGCCACCAAGTACGACCAGCAGCGGGAGCGGCGAACTCCCCCGCACGTCTCTCTTCAGGACGTTCGCTACCTGTCGGGTAAGACGCTCGACGAGGTCTGCGAGGCGGCGTCCGAGGTCCTCGGCAAGTCCCTCACCCGAGGCGCGCTGTCGGCCATCGAGAACGGACTTCGCGGAGCTTCGCGGCCCGTACTCGACGCCCTGGAGGTTGCGTACGGCCTTCGGGCCGGTGCGCTGACGACCAACTACGTCCCCCGCAACCGGGAGGAGGCGGCGTGACCACTCGGATCAGCCTCCAAGAGGCGGCGAAGATGCTCGGCGTCTCAGTCGACACGGTCCGGCGCCGCATCGCCGACGGCAGCTTGCCCGCGGAGCGCATCAAGGGCTCGCGGCTGCTCCGCGTTGACGTCGCCGACGTCGAGGCACTCCTCTCCCCCGTGCCGACCGCCGAGAAGGCGTCATGACGGGGCCCGCGCTGAGCGTCCGCATCGTCGCGGCGCTGCACGAGCACGTCACCCTCGTCGCCAGGCCGCGCGGCGTCGTCCACTTCCACCCCGGAGCACTCACCCGTTCTGGTCGCGCAGTCGCCGCGACGGCCCGGCCATTCTGCGGGACCCGGACACGGCGCCTTCAGGTCGTCGGCCGCAGTGTGGGCGACGTCGCCGCCGCGGTGAGCGGCCGCCGGTTCTGCCGGTCCTGCACCCACCGACTCCCGGACCGTCTGGGGGCGGGCCGGGACCTCCCCCTCGACACCCGCGAGCAGTGGCTGGAGGCGTACGGCGACCTCACCGTCGCCGACCTCCAGCTCGCCGCAGCGTGGTGCCAGACCGTCGACGAGACCTACCAGGTCGCGACCCTGCTGATGCGGGTACACGGTCCGAAGCCGATCCGGCCCACCAGCGACACCGGGCGGGCACTGCTCGCGGCGTACGACGCTGTCGAGGACCGGCGCCGGCGGCTCACCGCGGCGGCGATGACCGACGACGAGCGGGCCGCGGTCGAGGCTGCCCGCGAGACCGAGGTGTTCAACCGGCGCCTCGCCGAGAAGCAGCGGCGGAAGTCGATCGCGATCGAGAAGGCCCAGGAACGGGCCCGCGCCGGCGGCTACGTCACCCCCGGCGACCGGGAGCTGCTCAACAGCGCCTGAACCGAACGTCCCCCGCAACAAGCAGCGGCGTCTCCGACCCATCGGCCTGGCAGCCGGTCGGAGACGCCACCAACACCTTGGAGGATACCGATGGAGTACCTGCAGAACCTGCTCACCGTGGTGTGGGCGTTGCGTGGCGTGATCGCGTTCGTCGCGTTCATGGTCCTGATCGCGCTGTGGCTTGACGCGCGCCACGACCGGGACGAGGCCCGCGCCGAGCTGCGTGGGCTCATCTTCGAGAACCGCGACCTGCGGGCAGCGCTCGGTGAGCGGCACCGTCAGATCCCGGCCCGTCGGAAGAAGCCGATCATCGCCGGCCGGGTGATCCCGTGGTGACGCTCGGCAACGCCGCGGCCGAGGCCGTGCTGACCAATGCCGTCGAGACCGCCGCTGACGAGATCGCCCGCGGCCTCCACGCGACCGCCCGCGCCACCCTCACCGACGGCATCCGCGTCGCCGACCGACTCCTGGCGGTGGCGTGATGGCGACCATCACCTCGAGCATCCGCAACACCCGCGCCGCGGCCATGGTGCTCGACCAGGCAGAGCAGGCCGGGCTGCCGGACCCGATGGCCGTCAGCATCGGCCGCGAGTACGACACCGAGGGCTCTCGGCACACGCCCCAGATCCGGCTGCAGTTCAGCAGCGCCGACGACCTGGTCGCGTGGGCGAGGCACCTCGACGTCGAGGTCACGTCCCACTCGACCATCGCGACCGCATCGTTCAGCACCCGGATCGCGTCGGTCTGGCACCACGACGCCATCGCCGAGTGGATGGACGTCGCCCTCGCCCTGGCCGCGGTCACCGAGCACCCGCTCCGGCCGCTGGCGGTGGTCCCGTGACGAAGGTCGTGATCGACACCCCGATCTCCGAGGAGACCCGCGCCGCGATCGCCGAGGGCTGGGCGGCGTACGAGGCCGCGACCGAGGAGCACGGCCCGTCGGACGAGTGGGACCGCCGCGTGATCGACCAGGTCATCCGGCACCTGTGCCGGCAGGGCCGCCCGTTCTCCGCGAACACGATGCGGCCGCTGTTGCCGGAGGTCCGCAAGTGCCTGATCTCCAGGCGGCTCATCGCCGCCCAGAACGCCGGCTGGGTCCGCTACGTCGGCGTCACTCCCTCAACCCTCAAGTCCACGAAGGCGGCACGCGTGAACGTGTACGCCCCGATCCCCGGAGCCCTCGATGACTGAGCGCCTCATCACCCTGCCCATCGACAAGGTCCGCGCCCACCCGGACAACCCGCGCATCGCCGCAGCCGCTGACGACGAGCTCGTCGATTCGATCCGCGTCCACGGCATCATCGACCCGCCGCTCGTCGCGCCGGACCCCGACGACCCCGACGGCGCGCTCCTCCTCGACGGTCACCGCCGCTTCGATGGCGCCACCCGGGCAGGCCTGACGGAGCTGATGCTTCGGATGCGGGACGACCTGGTCACCACCGCCCAGCAGATCGAGGTCATGGCCATCACCGGCCTGCAGAAGGAGCTGCTGTCGCCGGTCGAGGAGGCCAAGGCGTACGAGCAGCTCCAGCTCCTCGGCATGGACGAGGCCACGATCGCGAAGTCGACCGGCTTCACGAAGAAGCGGGTCCACCAGCGGCTGCGCCTCACCGGCCTGTCGCAGAAGGCCCAGCACACGGTGCACCTCGGGCAGGCGACCCTCGGCGACGTCGAGGCGTTCCACGAGTTCGCCGACGACCCCGACGCGGTCGCCCAGCTGGAGAGGGTCATCGGGACCGACGACTACCGGGTGACGGTCAACCAGCTCCGTAGTCGCCGCGACCGGATGGCCAAGCATGCCGCGATGGTCGCCGAGTTCGAGGAGCTCGGCGCGAAGAAGGCCGATGCCGGGCACCTCGACTGCTCGAACCTGACCGCCTGGAACTGGCGCGACACTCCCCTCGCAACGGCCGAGGGACATCCCGGTTGCCTCGCCTACATCGACTACGGCGCCGACTCATACGCCGAGCCCCGGCTGGTGTGCTCGAACCCGCAGTCGCACCGCGATGCCGCGGCCGACGCTGAGGAGGAGAAGGCCGCGGCCGAGCGGGAAGCCGAGTACGAGGCCCAGCGGGCTGAGCAGGCCGCCGCAGCCGAGCGGGAGAAGGCTGCGGCGACCGCGCGGCAGGAGTGGCTGGTCGAGCACTTCACCGGCCTGTTCCCGGTCAAGGGCAACGGCAAGCTCGCCGAGACGCTGACCGGCGTCCTCCCGGCTCTGCTCGGCGACGTCCGCATGGGTGACGTGCTCACCGATCACCTCGCCGCGGTCGGCGCGACCCGCCCCGAGGTCGGCACCTACGCCGCGCAGCGACAGGCCGTGCTGGACGCGGCGCTCGAGCTGACCGTCGCGAAGCCGGCGCAGACGCTGGCCGCGCTCGGCCGGTTCCTCGGCCACTGGGTCGCCGGGCTGCTGACCGAGTCCTACGTCGACGACGAGGAGCTGCCGCTCGTGCTGTGGATGTGGGACTGGCTCGCCGCGTCCGGCTACCCGATGTCGTCCGTCGACACCGCCCGCCACCAGACGCTGACCGCCCGGGCCGCCGAGCAGGACGCCGACGAGGGCGACGCGGCGTGAGGGCTCCTGCGCCGGCGCGCGAGTGCAACAAGCCCGGCTGCACCGCCCGCATCGTCCTCGCCCTCCGGGTCGACACCCACCGCTGGGTGCCCTACGAGGCCGAGACCCGCGAGGGCGACGCCCAGGCCGGGTGCCACGTCCTCGTCGGCGACCAGGCGTGGAAGCCCCTCGCGCTGGCCGAGCACTTCCAGGTCCAGTTCGAGCTCCCGTCGCTGGAGAAGGCACGCGAGCTCGTCACGGAGTACCCGCACCACCGTCCGCACCTCCACCTCACCGAACCCGAAGGAGCCACCTCCCGATGACCACACCGCACATGCGCCCCGCGCTCGACGTCATGGCCGAGCTGCGCCGCGGCCGGCTCCACGCCGAGCTCACCGAGGGTCTGCACGAGCTGATCTCCGCCGCGCTCGACACCGGCCGCAAGGGCGAGCTCCTGCTCAAGCTCACCGTCGACCCGAAGAAGGTCAACGACTACGAGACCCCGCAGATCGAGATCTCCGACCAGGTCGTCGTGAAGCGCCCCCGCCGGGTGTCGAACCCGTCGATCTTCTTCGTCTCCGACGACGGCGCGCCCGTCCGGACCGACCCCAACCAGGAGGAGTTCAAGGGCATCCGTGGTGTCCCGTCCTCCGACACCGACTTCGCCGACGCCCGGTCGGCGGCCGCCAACGACCGAAAGGCCAACTGACCCATGTCCGACACCTTCGATTACACCCACGGCGGCACGTCCGCCGCCATCACCGCCGGCATCGAGCTCGCCGAGCCCCAGCCGCTCGACCCCGACCAGCGGTTCTACAGCCAGATCGTTCCCGCCGGCGCGCGGGTCGAGGTCCACGACCTCAAGGCCCTCAGCGAGGTCATGGCCGAGAACCCGCACCGCAAGAGCGGCACCGTGAAGGTGCATGACGCCGACGGGTTCATCCGCTACCTCGCGAAGCACGGCCTCGCCGCGTCGGAGGTCTGGGCCAACCCGGCCGGCCGCCAGCTCGTCGGCGTGATCAACGCCCACTCGCAGTCCGACACCGGAGTCGACGAGGGCATCGCCGGTCACGGTGACCACCGGGTCGAGCTCGAGCTCATTCACTCCCCGGAGTGGAAGACCTGGCTGGAGCACGACAAGAAGTGGATGAACCAGGTCGCGTTCGCCGAGCACCTCGAGGACAACGCCGTCGACGTCGTCGACACCCCCGGCGCCGACTCCGCGACCATGCTCGAGATCGCCCAGTCGTTCTACGCCGCCCAGACCGGCGCGTTCCGCCGCTCCGAGCGACTCGACAACGGCTCGATCTCCCTGATGTGGGAGGAGACCTCCAACGCCCGCGCCGGCGAGACCGGTGACATCGAGATCCCGAAGATCTTCGTGATCGCGATCCCGCCGTTCGTCGGCGCCGACCCGGTCGAGCTGACCGCCCGCTTCCGGTTCCGGATCCGCGAGGGCCAGCTCTCCCTGTCGTACGCCCTCCTCAACGCCGACCTGGTCCAGCGCAACGCGTTCCTCGACATCGTCAACGACGTCCGCGGCGAGGTCGACCAGCCCGTGTTCCTCGGACGGCCGGCGTGATCCGCGCCCTCTTCCGCCTGTTGGCCGGCCGCTCCGCGCGGCCGGCAGACGGCCCGGGTTGCGGCTGCCACCCGTGGTTCCACGAGCTCGGCGTCCACCGCCCCCGCCTCACGAAGGAGCAGGCATGACCGCGACGACCTGGCGTGAGGGCGCGTGGATGCAGACCTTCACCGGCCGCCAGTTCTGGCCCCTCGACCCGCGACCCGACGACATCGACCTCGATGACATCGCCCACGCCCTGGCCCGCATCTGCCGGTACGGCGGCCACGTCCACGGCTTCTACTCCGTCGCCGAGCACTGCGTGCACCTGTCCCGCTGGTTCACCGACGACCGCGACCTCGCGCTCTGGGCGCTGATGCACGACGCCGCCGAGGCGTACGTCGGCGACATGGTCCGCCCGCTGAAGCACCACATGCCGACCTTCCAACAGGTGGAAGACCTGATCCTCGAGGCGATTGCTGTCCGATTCGACCTTCCTCGCAGCGAGGGTCTGATCCCCACCGCCGTGCACGAGGCCGACAACCGGATCCTGCTCGACGAGCGCGCAGCGCTCCTCACTTCCACCGAGCACGCGTGGTCGGTCGAACACCTCCAGCCCCTGGACGTGCCGATCGTCGGCTGGCCGAACTGGGTCGCCGAGGTCCAGTTCCGCCAGCGGTTCCAGGAACTGACCACGTGAGCACCGCGACCGTCGCCGGCGCGCTGCTCCTGCTCTTCGCCGGCGCGGTCGCGCTCATCCACTGGCTCGACACCCACCCGCCCACGACCCGGAAGGACGACAACGGCTGATGGTCCAGGTACTCGGCAACGCCACCACCGGCAACACGTACAACGACGTCCGCGTCGACCTTCCTCGAGACACCTCCACGATCCGGCCCGCGCACAGGCCGTGGTGCGTCGACTGCAAGCGCAAGGACCGCGAGCTCGACAGCGACCAGCGCTGCCCGCAGTGCGCCCGCGCCGCGGTCACCCGCGCCGAGGGCGCCGCCCGCCGCGCCGCCGCCGAGCAGGCCACGGCCGAGGCGAAGAAGGTCCAGAAGCACAGCACCACCACCCAGAAGCCGCCCATGGAGGGTAAGCAGGGCAAGCCCACGACGCGGAGTAGCGCACCGCGGGCGACTCAGACCAGCGACGTGCCGGACCGCGGCCGCACACCGGGCAGGGCTCCCGGCGTTGGTTCCTCCGCACACCGGGAGAAGAACCCGCCGACGGTCCAGGAGACGCGCCCTGTGACCGTCGGCGGCCCCACCGCTGAGCAGATCCTCGACGCGCAGGTCGAGAACGCCGCAGCGCTGCTGCGCGACACGGCGAATCACCCGCACCCCGCTGTGCAGGCTGAGCGAGCCGCGGTCATCGCCGGGCTCGAGGCGCTCCGCCTGCTGGTCGAGCTGACCACGCCGGCATCCCGTCCGGCACCCGTGGCGCAACCGAAGCGTGGTCACGGAGGACCGGAGCGCATGGTGCTCCCGACCGAGCAGATCATCGCGGCCTACAAGGCCGGCCAGACCCTCGGACAGATCGCCGAGGTCCACCGCTGCAGCGGCCCGACCATCGCCCGCCTCCTCGAGGAGAACGGCGTACCCCGTCGCGGCGCCCCCGTTCCTCGCACCACCGAGCTGACCGAGCAGATCCGGCGCCTGTACGAGGACGAGCACCTCACCCAGGCCGAGATCGCCGAACGCATCGGCCAGACCGTGAAGGTCGTCCACAACGTCATGCGCGAGGCCGGGATCGACCGCCGTCCCGCCAAGGCACGCCACGGCCGCGACAACGCCCAGGGACTCAAGCAGAAGATCGCCGACCTCGGTGTCACCGCGGCGGAGATCAAGCTCTGGGCGATCACCGCCGGCCACCTCGACCAGATGCACCGCGGCCTCCCGAGGCGCGAGCTCGTCGACGCGTACGCCGCTGCCCACCGAAAGGACTCGGTCGCATGAAGGCCATCAGCATCCGCCAGCCCTGGGCCGGCGCCATCGTCCTCGGCTGGAAGCCCGTGGAGAACCGGACCCGGATGTTCTCCCACCGGGGCCAGGTCCTGATCCACGCCGGCCAGTACCTCGCCACCGACTACGCGACCGCGGCCGACCTCATCGAGGAGCACGCCGGCGTCGCCGTCGACCCGCTGTTCGCGCTCCGCAACCAGTCGGCGGCGTGGGAGCTCGGCGCGATCGTCGGAGTGGCCGACCTGCACGCCGCGCACCGCGGCTGTGACGGTTCCTGCGCCCCGGGCTGGGCGTTCCCCGGCCAGGTTCACCACCTGCTCCGCGACGCCCGCCCCCTGCAGCGCCCGATCCAGTGCCCCGGACGGCTCGGGATCTGGGAGCCCGACGCCGATGTCCTCGTCGCCGTGAAGGAGGTGTGGCCCCGATGATCGGGACCGACGACCGTCGCCACGGATCCCGCGCCGGGTACCTCGCAGGCTGCCGCCAGAACTGCTGCACCGAGCCGAACTTCCGATACCAGAAGCGCTCCAGGCTCCGACTCCAGCGCGAGGGCACGCAGATCATCGACGCCCGGCCGGTGCTCGAGCGCGTCGAGTGGTGGCACGCCCGCGGCGTCTCGCTCACCGCCATCACCCGCGCCGCCGGGATCGGCGACGGCACCCTCCGAGACCTCGCCGCCGGCGTCCGTGACGTGTGCCTGAAGGGCACCGCCACCGCCGTGCTGAGCCTCACCTGGGACTCCCCGCCCGACCACGCCCTGTGCGGCGCCGACCTCACCAGGGCACGGATCTTCTCGATGATGGCCGCCGGCCACCCGCTGGCGTGGATCTGCGACCAAGCCGGCGACCGACTGCCCATCTCGGGCCGGTGGCGCCAGCAAGAGCGCGTCTCCCTCGCCACGGCGCGGACGATCCAACGCGTCTACGAGATCGCCCCGCTGGCCGGCGACTCGCGAGCCACAGCGGTCAAGGCGCGGAACAAGGGTCACCGACACCCGCTCGCGTGGGACGACCCCGGTGTGCCGGCGATGCCGTTCGGGTGGACGCCAGACGCCCCGGCCGAGCGCCGCGGCGCGGGCCGGCCTGAGGTCGCGCCCGACAACGTCGAGGACTTCGACTGGCTCGTCTCCCACGGCGTGCACCCTGAGGTCGCTGCCGAGCGCGTCGGCGTGGCCTACGAGACCATCCGCGACCAGCGCCGCCGGCTCGAGCGGAAGGCCTCGTGATGGCCACGCACAACGACTGCTCCTGCAGCGACCTCGAGGTCCAGATACTCCATGAGCTGGTCGAGGCCGGCCACGACCAGCGCGAGGTCTCCCACCTCCTGTGGGGCGACCCCGCCCGTGCGTCGACCGCGACCACCCTCGCGTTCACCCAGCGCCACACCCGCCGCTGGGTCCGCCAGTCCTTCACCGCCGCATTCCCCTGGCTGCGGCTCTCGGGAGGTGCCGCCTGATGACCTGGTTCAAGGTCGACGACAAGCTCCACGACCACCGCAAGGCACGCGCCGCCGGCAAGGCCGCCATGGGCGTGTGGGTCCTCGCCGGCTCCTGGTCGTCCGACCACGGCACCGGAGGGTTCGTCCCGGCCGACGTACTGACCCGCTGGGGCACCCGCGCCGACGCCAACAAGCTCGTCGCCGTCGGCCTCTGGACGCCGGCCGAGCACGACGGCGAGAAGGGTTGGCGCTTCCACGAGTGGGTCGACCGCAACCCCGACGCCGAGTCAGTCGCCGCCATGCGCGGCGCGAAGTCCGGCGCAGGCTCGCTCGGCAACCACCGCCGCTGGCACGAGAAGCGCGGCCTCACGGTCCCCGGCTGCGAACACTGCGACTCTGTCAGCGAATCGCACACGGATCGCACCGTGCGATCGGTTAGCGAATCGGTTGCGAATCGCCCCGCTCCCGTACCCGTACCCGATGCTGCTGCAGCAGCATGCGATGCAATCGCACAGCCGCTGCCGCCGCCGCTCGAGATCCTCCGCTCCGCCCTCGAAGCCCGGAAGCTCGTCGTCCGCTGGGACGGCCTGAAGGCCGCCCAGATCGCCGAGATCGAGCACCTCGTCACCGAGCACGGCGACGCCGCGCTCGTCACACAGGCGCTCCGCGAGTTCCGGCCCGACAAGCCGATCGTCTTCGCCCAGGGCTGGATCCCCGGATGGCGCCAGCTCCGCAAGCCCGGCGACCTCGCCGCCGTCCCCGACGACCCCTGCACCGAGCCGGGCCACACCGGCACCACCAGGCACTGCGTGCAGTGCGCCTCCGAACGAAAGGCCGCCCGATGACCACGACCCAGCCGATCTGCTACCTCGACGTCGAGTCCGACGGCCTCCACACCGGACGGCAGGTGTGGGAGGTCGCCATCATCCGTCGTGAGCTCGGCGCCCTGGACAAGGAGCACCACTTCTTCGTTCGGGTGCCCGACTTCCGCCTCAGCGATGCGTACGGCCTCAGCGTGGGCAAGTTCTTCGACCGGCACCCTCGCGGCCGCGAGCTGTCCGGCAAAGCACCACTGCCCGCCGACGTCGAGCTCCTGTCGACCCGGGCCGCGGCAGAGCGCGTACACCAGCTGCTGTTCGACGCTCACGTCATCGGGGTCAACCCGACCTTCGACGTGGTCTCCCTCGCGCCGCTGCTGCGAGCTGAGGGCCTTCCCTCGGAGCCGTGGGACTACCACCTCGAGGACCTGGTCGCCGAGACCGTCGGCTACCTCCGCGGCCGCCTCGCTGTCGACCCGCAGTACGTCGTACCGACGGTCGACGGCAGCATCGCGCTCGCTCGTGATGTCGTCGGGCTGCGCTGGAAGTCCGACGAGCTCGCGGCCGCGGTCGGTGTTAGCCCGGCGCCGGGCGAGGACCGCCACACCGCCCTCGGGGACGCACGCTGGGCGCTGCGCTGGCACGACGCCCTCACCGGCATCACCTCCAGTGCTGAGGCCGCAGCGTGAGCCTCCGTCGGTCCGCCCTCGGGCGCCGCAGCGAGCTGCGTCGTACGCCGCTGCAGCAGACGAAGCCGATGGCCCGGGCGAGGGCAGTTCGCGCTCAGGTCGCGAAGGCCCGACGCGACACCGGTCCCACGCGGGTTCAGCGTGACGTCGTCGAGGACCGGGCCATGGGCTGCTGCGAGATGTGCGGTGTCCCGCTGATCGCCTGGTCCCACACCGGCGCCCGGACGTCGTACCAGCCGCACTCGATCCACCACCGCCAACCCCGAGGCATGGGCGGCACCAGCCGCCTCGAGATCAACTCGCCTGCGAACCTGCTCCTGGTCTGCGGGACCGGGACCAGCGGATGCCACGGCTGGATCGAGTCGAACCGCACCGAGGCCTACACGTTCGGGCTCCTCGTCGGCGCCGGCGCTGACACCGCCGCGGTGCCGCTCCTGCTCGAGGGAGGCGACTGGTACTTCCACGACCACGACGGCGGACGTCGGCCCGACCCGCGCTGGAGGCCGGCATGAGCGGCCGCGACCCGATGGCGTGTGGCACCACGTGCCCGTCGTGCGGGAAGCTTCGGTTCTCCAGCCGGGCCGCGGCGAAGCGCGGGATCCGGCAGATGCGCGGCGGTGGCCGCGGAGGCAGGCACCTCAACGCCTACCGGTGCGGCGACTTCTGGCACATCGGCAACCTCCCGCCCAGCGTGACCGCGGGCGAGGAGTCCCGCGACGACCTGATCCCGCGCCGGAGGCGGTCATGACGCTCCTCGGTGTTGTCGACCAGCTCACTCCGGAGGAGCAGGCGCGCGAGCCTCGCGACCTGGGCGTCATCGCGTACTTCGACGGCTACGCCGCCGGCGGCGGCCAGGGCCGCCATCAGGTCTTCCCGCGGCGCATCACCCGCGGCGAGGAGCGCTGCTGGCGCGAGGGCTTCGCCGAGGGCCGCACCGAGCGGGTGTGCCACTCGTGGCACGGCTTCAACCGCTGTCCCGGCGACCATCCGCCGACCGTGAACCCCGACCCGTGGTGGAAGGAAACCCCATGACCTACACAGTTCGTCCCCTTTCGGACCGCACCTGGTTGCGCGATCCCGCCGACCGGAAGTCAACGCGCTTCAGCGCGAAGTGGGCCGAGACCGAGCAGCTGCTGCTCGACGAGGTCGCCCACCTCGACGGTCGCGATCTCGTCATCGAGGTTGACCTCCGCGAGCAGGACCTCCGCCTTGACGGCACGATCCGGTCGAACGCCCGAGAGGCCACCACCCCGGCCGTGATCGTCGCATTCGAGTCGAAACACGGTCCGATGCTCTACCGCTGCGACACCTTCGAGGCGCCGTACACCTGGCAGGGCAAGCACTGGCAGCACAACGTCCGCGCGATCGCTCTCACGCTGCAGTCGCTCCGCGCCGTCGACCGGTACGGCGCAACGGACACCGGCCAGCAGTACACCGGGTTCAAGGCCCTTCCCGCCGGCCGCGCGATGCCGCCCAGCCACATGACCACCGAGGCGGCGTACGACGTTCTGCGCGAGCTCCTCGGGTCCGAGGTCGTGATCAACAGCGACAACGACGACTCCGCCCTGATCCGTCGGGCCCGCGCCGCCGCGCACCCCGACCGCAACGGCGGAGACCGCACGCAGTGGGACCGCGTCGAGCAGGCCGCCGCCGTGCTCGGAGTGACCCGATGAGCGACCACGACCTCGACGCGCTGGAAGCGGTGGCGAAGGCAGCCACGCAGAACGACTGGCAGGTGCTCGACAACATCCACGGTGACCCGATCGTCCACGAGGTCGGTCGCGGGATCCTGTCCGGCGGCGGGGTCGCGACCGCGTTCCACCGTGAGGACTACGGCCGAGCGAACGCCGCCCACATCGCGACCTTCGACCCGCCGACCGTGCTCGCCCTGATCGAGCGGCTGCGGCAGGCCGAGGCCGAGCGGGACCGGTGGAAGGGCGTCACGGCCGACCAGGAGGATTCGGCAGAGCGACGTCGCACCGAAGCAGCGGCGCTCCGCCGGCAGGTGGCCGACCTGACCGCCGAGCGAGACGAGGCACGGGCCCAGCACGAGGAGTGCCACCGCCGCGTCCGCGCAGCGGCCGAGGCTGCCGGGCAGAAGGTCGCCGCGCTGGCCGAGGTGGTCGAGCGGATCAACAAGGCGCTCGGCTCGTTCCACGCGTCCGACGACGTTCACGCCGCGACGATCCTGCTGGTCGGTCGGCTCGAAGGCGCGCTGTCGTTGGTCGCCGCCGCTCCCACCCCGCCCGCCGAGACCGAGGAGGCGGCCGGCTCCGGCTACTGCCCCGACGCCTGTACGTGGCCGCACGACCACCGCTTCGAGCGCGACGGAGTCCCGTGGCCCGCTCGCGGCGAGCCCGCGATCGAGCGGTGCCCCGAGTGCCGCCACATGCCGCACGGGTCGCTCGGGTTCTGCCCGAACCTCGCATCGGACCACGACTGCTCGTGCACCTACACCCCGCCCACCACCGACGCCGAGGAGGCGACCGAAGCATGAGCACCAATGTCACAGCCGCTGTCGAGCGGGTCCGCGAGTTCCTTCGTATCGTGCCGATCGGTCGCCCCCACGTCGGAGACGGTGCGATCGCCAGCGTCAGCGGCCTGGGGAGCCTCACGATCGCTGATCTTCGGACAGTGACCGATGCGGCCAGCGTGCCCGTGATCGACGCCACGCACATCGAGCACCAGCGCGCGTGGTCGACGGCGACGTTCGGACCAGCCGAAGCACGAGGCCCGCGGGGACCGCTCGCTCACATCCGCAAGGAGCTGGAGGAGGTCGACGAGGACCCGTCGGTGCTCGAGGAGTGGGTCGACGTGATCATCCTCGCGTTCGATGGCGCCTGGCGTGCCGGCCACGAGCCGCAGGCGATCATCGACGCCGTCAAGGCCAAGCAGGCGAGGAACGAGGCCCGCGAGTGGCCGGACTGGCGCGGCGTCCCGGGGGACCAGGCCATCGAGCACCTCCGCCACCTCGACCCCTGCCCGGTCGGTGGCTTCCACGCCTACCGGGGCGACACCGAGCGCTGCGCTTGCGGTGCTCCTGGCCCGGAGCTGCCCACCCCGCCCGCCGAGGCCGAGGAGATCGAGGACGGTTTCGGCGGCTACTGGACCACCTGCGGTACTGGCTGCGATCTGCAAGTCGTGCGCCCCGGGAAGGTCCAATGCAACCGCCGCTCGCCGTCCTGCCCGGATCGCCCCACCCCGCCCACCGAGGCTGAGGGGCAGGGCTGATGGCCGTCTGCGAGCCCTGCTGGAACGAGGCATATCGGCAGTCCCGACTCCTCGGCGGCAGCCAGGTCGACCACTACCAGCGCCTGATCGACCTGCTGCCCAACCACCCCCACACCACCCCGCCCACCACCGACGCCGAGGAGGCGCGTGACCATGACTGACCCGACCTGCCGCGCCTGCTACGCGGCCACGCTGACCGACGCCGAGCGCGAGCGGTTCAATGCCGAGCCGGTCACGACCAGCATCTACTTCTGCGCCGACCACCAGAGGGCGATGGACGACGTGCTCGCACGACTTCCTCAGATGCAACTCGTCAAGACCCACGCGCTCGGGTTCGAGTTCGGACCCGCCGACCTGCCTGTGGCGGACGCGGGGACGAGAAACGAGGCGGATCGGTGAGCCAGATCCCTTCTGCCGCCAGCATCGCGGCCCGCCGGTCCCGCGACCGGTACGAACGCTGCCCGTACTGCCCCAGCACAGGCGTGACCGGCACGCACGTCGACCGATGCGCCGACGTCGCCCGCTACCGCAAGGCAGCGGTGACGGCCGGCGACGCAGCCGGCGTGCCCGAGGTGGTCGTGCTCGACCTCTGGAGCCACGCGCGAACGCGACTCAGCAGCGAGCTCTACGCGACCGAGATGGTCCAGGTGATGCTCGACCTTGGCTGGCGGCCAGTCATCGGCCACGGCGAGGTCGAGTGGGCTGTCGTCGCCGACGGCCGGGTCATCCACATCGCCGACGCCGCCTGCCCCGCCGACGTCCTCGCCGGCGCCCACGGTCACGGCACCCACGGCCCCCTCGGCGTCGCCCACCGCACCGTGACCCGCACGCCCTGGCAGCACCTCACCGACACCCCGAAGGAGACCCACGATGGCCCGTGACGACGGACGCCTGGCCACCCACTTCGGCAAGCCCTACATGTGGATCGTCAACCAGCGCGGCCGCCTCGAGCTCGTCGCACTCAGCGCGGTCGCCGAGACCGCCCGCGCTGTGGCCGACGTGCTGAAGTCGCCGGTGCCGCCTGGCGCGCCGCAGCCGAACACGTGGGCGGTAAAGCGATGACGTGGCTGCGCAGCGCCCTCGGCGCCAGCCGCGTCATCGGCGACCTGGTTGCGACCGTCGTGGCCGCGGTCGTCGTACGCCCCGCCGCCCGGCTGCTCCAGCTGATCGACGACGCCCACGATGTTGAGGACGACGACTGCGCTACCGGGACCTGCAGCCACCGCTGGGAGACCTCGACCGTCGACGGCGGCGACAACGTCCACGTCATCCCGCTCCGCGACCGGATCGACCACGCCGAGGACGAGGACTGCGTCTGCGGCCCAACCACCCACGCCGTGTTCCGCCCGAGCGGCTCCAACGGCTGGCTCCACGTCCACCACTCGCTCGACAACAGGGAGGCCATCGAGTGAACACCACCCCCACCACCGACCCGATCGTGAAGGTCGCCCGCGACCTCACCGAGATCACCCGCTGCTTCGAGGAGCTCCGAGCCCAAGCCATCGCCGACGGCGGCAACCCCGACCTCCCCGGCGGCGCCGCCATGGTCGCCCTCGGCCCCGTCGCCGACCTCGAGACCTGGGCCAACCTCAACGACACCACCGCGGCCTACCAGGACCACCCCGACGAGCACCTCCGCCGGATCTACACCAGCGAGCCCGACGAGGACGACGACGACCGCTGGCCCCCGCAGCAGGTCATCGCCTACTGGGCCGGCCGGTGGCGGGCCGTCCGCGGCGAGGACTACGACGGCCTGGTCCGCACCACTGCCTCGGAGCTCAACTACGTCCGTGAGGCGCTCGGCTGGGCCCGCGACCACGAACCGCAGTGGCTGACCTTCACCACCGACGTACGCCGCGCCCGCCTCGCTGCGGAGAACCTCGTCGCCGAGGGCTACCGCGCGGACCGCTCCCGCATCGTCTGCGACCGCGACGGCTGCGGACGCCACCCCCGACTCGTCAAGGCCTACAGCCCCCGCTACCTCGCCGGCTGGCGCTGCGCCGGCTGCCAGACGTTCACCCCGGCCGAGTACCGGTGCACCGACCGCAACCACGCGCAGCCGCCGTCTGCCGCGCCTTGCGAGCGGCTCACCGGTCCACGGAAGGCGCGGGTCCGCTGCGGCTCCCCGACCGCCGTCGTGACCGAGCCGCCGGCCGCGTGCTTCAACGCGCGATGCGCCTCGTTCGACCCGCCGGCCGAGGTCCTCGCGAGCGACCCCGGCCGCGACACCTGGAAGTGCCCGTCCTGCAAGCACCGCTACACCGACGACGAACTCCTGCGCGCCCACGGACGGATGCTGTGGCGCCCCGAGGCCGAGCGATGGGTCCGAATGCAGGAGGCCGTCGCGACCCTGAGGTCCCAGGGCCGCGGCGAGCGGACCATCCGCCGCTGGCTCGCACCCCGCCTCGAGCTCGTCGACCGCTGCACCGAGTGCGCAGCAATCTGGGAGCACCAGGAGTACCCGGCCTGCCCCGCCACGCTCCCGCCCGAGGAAGACGGCGGCGAGCCGGTCGAGTGCGGCGGCCTGCTCGAGGAGCGCTGGCACGGCGACGCGGAAGCCGTCGTCGACGGCTGGTGCGACCCCGCCACCCACGTCACCTGGCTCTGGTGGCCCGACCTCTGGCGCCTCCACCTGACCACCCGCACCACCCCTCGCGCGGCGAGCGCCTAAGGCTGGTCGCCGTCGGTCTCCTCGGCCGTGCTGAAGAGCGAGTACGCGTCGAGGTCGAGTCGCTGTACAGGTAGCTCCAGCTCGCCGCTGAAGACGCCATGCACCTCGGCGGCGGTCAAGCGCCAGCGTGCGGTCACTGTCTCGACCTGCGTGTCGATCGGCCAGACGATCAGCACGACATCGTCGTCGTCAGACAGCCGAGTCTCGTCAGAGCGCAGGTCGTCGAAATGCAGAGTGAGCTGCGCCGGCTCCTCCTTCTTGATCGTCGTGATGCCGTCTCGACTGTTGCTACTCACCAAGGATCCCCGGGGAATCGGCGGCAAGTAGGCCAACGAGGAAAGGCTGTCCGTGCCCCAAGGTTCCGGGCGATCACCGGGCAGCCAGCTGATGTCGTCGCCCTTCTCGATGGCAGGCTCCCACTCGAGCGCTCGCACAGGCCCGTCGAACTCGATGTCGAGCCGGACATCCCGAAGGTAGGTCATCGTCTTGTTGATCACCTTGATGCAGATCCCGGGCCTGGCCTTGGCAAGGATTCCCCGCACTCCTGCGAACGGGTCCCCAAGGGCCGCCTCTCGCCACTCTTCGACCTCTGCCTCGAACTGCGCGCGCGACCGCCGGTCAGGCATCAGCAGGCGCGCAGCGGTCACCATGCCCGCCACCGACTGCCGTCCCGGCGTGGGCGGCACCATCGCGTCAGCGACACGGTTGATCTCGTCAAGGAACGGCTGCTCATCGACGCGACACCCGACCACGTCCGCCTCGATGGACACCTCGATCTCGATCGGCTTTGAACCTGACGACCGTCGCCGCGTCATCTCGCGTACTTCATCCCCGGTAGCGCGGCGCGTGTCACCGTCTCCACGAACGTAGATTCCACCGTCGACAAGCCCGTCGAGCCCGTCTGCTCGACACGTCCACGGCTGGTCCTCGCCGACCGGTCGGTCGACCACAACCATGATCACGTCGTGGTCTTGGTCGACCCTGATGCGCTCGAAGTCCCAACTCGGCCCGTCCGCACCAATGAACTTCGTTACGGCATCAGCGAGCTCGTGAGCCTCGAAGGCTCCCACCCCAGGCGCCTGGCCACCACCGACCCCGATGACGAGAATCGCGCATCCATCGAAGCGCTTCGCCGACCTGACGGGATCGCGGTTCGCGGCGGCCAAGACGAACTTCGCCACCTTGGCACGGCCCGACTTGGAGTTGAGATCGATGTCCGACTTCACCTCCAAGAAGTAGCGCTCGACTCGGTCATCGGAGTCTTTGACGTATTCCAGGAGGGCCCGCCGCCCAAGCTCGCCCGTCGGCAGCTTCGTGAGATCGAAGTCGGTCACGACAGCAATCTCATCAAATCGACCCCGCGACGGCACCACGGACTTGAGACTGACTCAGAATGTCGCTGCCATCTTCTCAGGCGGAACCGCCTCAAGACCGCTCCGCAACGCCTTGGCGCTGCGGTGCCAGCGGACGCCGGCTGCGTCGGTGAAGTAGAAGTTCAACTCGATAGACACGTTCTCGTGGAGTTCGCCGTTCGCTTGAATGAGAAGGCCTTGCGGCACTTTGACACCGTTCGGACCCCACACCTGCACTTCGATCGGCTCCGCTTGGGGAGGGAGAAACGCCGTGCGGTAGACCGACTCGACAGTGCCGACGATTGCTCCTGTGGCAGCGAGCAGCGTGGTTTCGACATCGACCCGCACCGACGTGACCGGCACAGGTGAAGCGTTCCGCAGCTTCAGGATCGCGCCACTGATGTCGGACGTTCTCCAGAACTCGGTTCCGTCGGGGTCGGTGTCGTAGTCACCGTCACCGAGGTGACACTTCGGCCAAGCCGCCACTAGCGCTGCCTGTCCGCTGCGGTCTGACTGAAGTCGCTGGTCTTCGCGCTGTAGCTCCAGCTCGAGAGTCCGGCCCACCAAGATCGCCGCCAGAACCGCAGCACCGAAGGCGGCGACCGTAGCCAGAGCCTCGATCCAACCTGCCGCGTCTGACCAGTCACCGTCCGTGAAGTACGCCACGGCGCAGCCCGCGCTGATTACGAGCAGTGCGCCCGCTGCACCTCCAAAGAGCATCTGCGGCGTCAGCGGGACTCGCTTCTCAGGCACATTCGACACGCGCAGAACCTACGCCACCGCCAAGCCTCGCGGATGTCGAATCGTCCACGCTATGCTTCTGGCACCGGATGGGTGAGCGACCGCATCCCCTGATACCGGAATCGGCCCGCCAACCCGCGGGCCTTCGTCATTCAGGGGGTGCGGATGTCGAAGCCACTCTCGCACCAGCTCGACATCTACGGCGCCTGGGTCCACTGCGCGACGACTCCCAAGCAGTGGCGGTCCCTGCGTCGGCAGCTTCCGTCGCTCGAGGAAGACCCGAACGCCCAAGGCTCGGTGAGCCTGACACTCCACACGGCGGACAACGGCCGCGTGACCCCGCACCTCACGGTGTGGCTGGATCTCAAAGCCACCGACGAAGGCGCCGACCTCGTCGACCTGGTCGCGCACGAGGCAGCCCACGCAGCCGGCAGCCTGCTCGACCACATCGGCCAGCCCTACGACGGCAACTCCGAAGCGCTCGCCTACCTCGTCGGCTTCATCGCAGCCTGGCTCTGGGCAGCAGCGACCTGATGCCCAGAGCCATCCGTCGATGCGGGGCGAAGGACTGCGACGAGCAGATGCCGTGCCCGATCCACTCCCGTCGCGAGCGCCGGCCGAGCCGTCAGTCCCGCGGGTACGACGCGATGCACGAGGCCCGGGCCGCTCACCTGCGTGAGCGAGCCGAACAGAACGACTGGCCTTGCTCGTTGTGCGAAGAGAGCATCGACTTCTCGCTGCGATCTCCGCATCCTCGCTCGTTCGTGGCACACCACCTCACGCGCGACAAGCGCGGCCCACTCGCTCCAGCCCACCGGCGGTGCAACGAGCGCGCTGGGCAGCCCTCAGCGGCCTCCTGACGGCCTCCTGCAGCGCCGTACCCCTGGGCGGGGACCCCCTGCCCCGGGGTGCGCCTGGGAGGACCGGGGGCGGCTTGCAAATCTGCCGCGTACGGTTCCCCGGGTTCTCGGGGCCGGCCTCGCGCGCACATCCACCTCGCCCGATACGGGCACCGATCCCGGTACGGGAGGCCACCGATGCCCCAGCGCAAGAAGGACCCGTCGGTCCGCGCCCGCCGCAACAAGGCGGCCACCAAGGCGACGCTCCGCCGCGTGGCCGACGATGCGACCAACGCCGACACCTACGCCACGATGACCCTGGCGCAGCTGCGCGAAGCGATCGACGTCGTCAACGGCGGCCGACCGGCCGACGCACAGATCCCCAAGCGCGGCACGAAGGCCGAGCTCGTCGAGATGCTCGTCGCCGCCGAGCGGCAGATCCCCGACCTGCCGCCGCATCCGCCGAAGTTCATCGGTGAGGGCGAGGACAGCTACGAGGTCGACGTCGACTGGCACGCACAGACCGAGGCCTGGTGGAACGACGTCTGGACCTCGCCTATGGCTGGCGAGTGGGACGACTCCGACCGGCACAATCTCTTCACCCTGGCGCTGCTGTACGACGACATCTGGTGCGCCGCCACTGCGCGCGAGCGCAAGGAGGCTCTGTCGGAGTACCGACTCCAGCGAGCCGACCTCGGCCTGTCGCCCTACAGCCGCCGCCGGCTGGAGTGGACGATCGAGACCGCCGAGGATGCGAAGGCCCGCGGCGAGAAGCGCCGCGGCAACGGCTCGAAGCCGGCCACCCAGCCGAAGAAGGACCGGCCCGACCCTCGCGCTCACCTCGCCGCGGTCCCGTAAGTAGCGCCCGGTGGCGACACTCGTCGTCCCGCGGTTCGATCCCGAGGAGCCCTGGCCGACTCTCGGCCCGCAGATCTGCGACCTGATCGAAGAGCGGATGATCTTCGGCCCCGGGTCGCTGCAGGGCGAGCCCGCGGTCCTCGACGACGACAAGCGCGCGGCGATCTACTCGTTCTACGAGGTCTACCCTCAGCGTCACCGGTTCGCCGGCCGCCGCCGCTACAAGCGCTGCGGCTACTGCGTCCGGAAGGGCCTGGCCAAGACCGAGCTCGGCGCGTGGATCGTCGAAGCCGAGCTGCACCCCGAGGGCCCGGTGCGGTGCGACGGGTTCGACGCCAACGGCCAGCCAGTCGGCCGGCCCGTGGTTGCGCCGTACATCCCGATGCTCGCGGTGACGGTCGACCAGGTCGAAGAGCTCATGTACGGCGCGCTGGTCTACATGCTGACCGAGGGTCCCGATGCCGACCTGTTCGACGTCACCAACGAGAGAGCGATCAGGCTCAGCCCCAGCGGCAAGGCCGACGGGAAGGCCGTCCCGCTGGCCAACTCCCCCGGCGCTCGCGACGGTGCCCGGACAACCTTCCAGGCGTTCGACGAACCGCACCGCCTCCACCTGCCGATGCAGAAGCAGGCGCACACCACCATGCGCGCGAACCTGCCGAAGCGACCACTCGAAGACCCCTGGGCGCTGTACGTCGGCACAGCCGGCGAACCCGGTCAGGGATCGGTGGCGGAGGACCTGCACGCGGAGGCAGAAGCGATCGGCCGCGGCGAGATCGAGGAACCGCGGCTGTTCTACGTCCACCGGTGGGCCGCAGGTGACTACGACTTGTCCAACAAGGCCGAGCGGATCGCAGCGATCGAAGAGGCCACCGGGCCTGTTGGCGAGTTCGGGCCCGGCCAGTTCGAGGACATCGCCTCGCAGTGGGACGACCCGAAGGCCGACAAGAAGTACCTCGAGCGGGTGTGGCTGAACCGGTGGACCCGCTCCGACGAGCAGGCCTTCGACATCATCCGCCGAGCCGAGCTCCTCGTGCCCGGGCGGCTCCCGCCTGGATCGTTCGTCACGGCCGGCTTCGACGGCGCTCGCTTCCGGGACGCGACCGGGATCGTCATCACCGACATCGCGACCGGCGTGCAGCAGCTCTGGGCCGCGTGGGAACGACCGCGCGACCTGGCCGAGGACGCCGAGTGGGAGATCGACGAGGACGAGGTCACCGAGTCGGTCACCGAGCTGATGTCGAAGATGAACGTGTGGCGGTTCAACGCAGACCCGCCGCACTGGACCGAGACCGTCGGGTCTTGGGCCGGACGGTGGCCATGCGTCGAGGAGTGGTGGACCGCACGGAAACGGCCGATGGCTCTCGCGATTCGCGCCTACCGCGAGGCGCTCGCCTCGGGTGCCGTGAAGTTCGCGTACGACGACACCGCGCGGCCCGGCGGCAGGCCGCCCGCCACTGACGGGTCCGACGACCCGTTCGAGCAGGTCTTCGCACGGCACGCGGCAGCCGCCGGCCGACGCGATCTGAAGATGTGGGACGACGACGGGCAACAGCTGTTCATCCTGCAGAAGCTGCACCCCGAGCGGAAGTTCGACGTCCAGATGGCCGCGGTCCTGTCCTGGGAAGCGCGCCTGGCGGCACTCCGCGCCAACGCCAAGCCCCCGAAGCGCCGCCGCAAGGTCGCCCCACAGCGGATCCGCTGACCCACCACGAGAAGGGAGACCCGACGTGCCGATCGACACCGACACTCCCGGCTCCCCCGGCTGGTGGCTCAACACGCTCGCCACGAAGCTGCACGACCGCCGCGCGGGCCGCTCCGGGACGAAGCGGTACAGCCGTCGCACCATCGAGCCGTCCAGAATCCGTCCCGGCCTGAACCTGCTGCAGGACTACCTCGACGGCGACCCGCCACTGCGCGAGGACATCCACTCCGGATGGGCTGAGCCGTTCCGGCAGTTCCTGCGGATGGGCCGGCTCAACATCGCACCCAAACTGGTGTCGGCGACCGCGAACCGGATGACCATCCGGGACTTCCGCACCTCGGCCGCCGACGACGAGCTCGGCGATGTCGCAGCTCGGGACCTGATGCGACACAACGGCATGGTCGTGAAGTCGCGCCAGGTCCACGACTACATGCTCGGGCTGGGCGATGGGTACACGATCACCACGCCTCCGGACAGCACCCGGTCGTGGTCGTTGATCACGGCCGAGTCGCCGCTGAACTGCATCACCGCGCACGACCCGCACACCGGCGTCGAGATCGCTGGTCTGAAGATGTTCCGCGACGAGGACCTCGAGGTCGACTACGCCTACCTGTTCCTCCCGGGCGAGCTGTGGGTCGCGAAGTGCGAGGCACCGACGACCACCCTCTTCCGCAACCGGTGGGTGATCTCCGACCGCTGGGACTGGGACGAGGCGAAGTTCGACGACGTCCCCGGCGACCGCGTCGCGATGGTCCGGTTCCAGAACAAGGACGGGAAGAGCGAGATCGAGGGCTACCTCGACGACCTCGACCGCATCAACGACAAGCTCTTCAACGAGTGGTGGATCGGGAAGATCCAGGCGTTCCGTCAGCGGGCCCTGGAGATGGCCGAGGAGACTGACGAGGGCGCCGCGGTCGATGACGAGGATGACGACGGGTTCCGAGGCCTGACCGCCGCGGAGCTGTCGGGCATGTTCACCTCGGCGCCCGACGCGATGTGGATGCTGCCGCCCGGGTCGAAGATCTGGGAGTCGGGCGTCACCGACATCCGGCAGATGACCGAGTCGATCAAGGCCGAGCTGCAGTGGCTGGCGTTCACGAAGTCGAAGCCGCTCTACCTGATCACCCCGGACGCCGCCAACGGGTCTGCCGAAGGCGCCTCGACTCAGCGGGAGGAGCACGCCTTCGACGTGCTCGACCGCATCGCCCGCGCGTCCGACAGCTGGGCCAGGACTCTGGCGATGGCCTTCGAGTTCCAAGGCGACACCGACCGGGCGGACGTCACGAAGATCGAGCCCATCTGGGGCCCGGTGGAGCGGTACTCGCTCGCGGAGATGGCCGACGCCGGACCGAAGTTCAAGGGCGCCGGCTACCCGGTCGAGGCCATCTTCACCGACGTGTTCCAGCGGCCTCCCGCAGACGTGGTCGACCGACTTCGCCCGCTGCGCGGCCGCGACCTGCTCTACGGCGCGCTCCCGCAGCCCCCGCAGGACCCCGCGCCGGCGGAGTAGCCGGTGACCGTCTCCACGCCCGAGCAGCTGGCAGCCGTCGGGACCTCCGCCGCGGCGGCAGTGTGGGTCGACCAGGCCGCGGCCGCGACCGCAGCGGTCACCGAACGGGCCGCGGCCGCTGCCGCCCGCCTGCTGACGGCGTACGACGGCTGGTACTCCCCTACGGAGATCGCGGCCATGACCGCGGACCTCGCGGCGCTGTCCCTCGAGGCGCAGACCGCGGTCGCTGACGCGATGGCCGAGTACGTCGCCCAGACCGTGTCGCTCCTCACCGGAACCCCGGCGCGCACCCCGGCCATCGGCGCACCGGTGATCCGCAACGGCGCGTCGCTCGACCTCGTCCATGAGCGGACCATGAAGGCCTACCGGCTGACCATGGCGGAGGTCGACTCCGAGATCGCGGCGATGGAGGCCGCGATCGCGAAGGAGGCCCAGCTCCTCCAGGACGACATCATGCTCGCCAGCCGGCAGGCCGAGCTCGGCGCGATGCGAGACCTCGGCGTCACCCACTACCGGCGGGTGCTGCGGCCCGAGCTGTCGCAGTCCGGTTCCTGCCTGCTGTGCGTGGCAGCGTCGCTGGAGGTCTACTCGATCGAGGACCTGCTCCCGATCCACAACGGCTGCAAGTGCAAGACGATGCCGATCATCGACGGCAACGACCCGGCCGAGCAGCTCAATGAGGAAGACCGCCGCCGGGTCTACAAGGAAGCCGGCACCACGAACCGCGACGAGCTGCGGAACCTGCGGGTCAAGGTCGTCGAGCACGGCGAGCTCGGCCCGGTGCTGGTCGCCGGCGGCCAGAAGTACACCGGTGCCAAGCAGATCGAGAACCGCAACGTCGACGGCGAGCGGAGCACCGAGCAGCTCGAGGAGACCCTCGCCCAGCTCGAGCGGTCGCAGGAGAAGTTCGCCAGCGACGGCACCGGCAAGCGCATCGCCGAGATCCGGGCCGAGCTGGCCAGCCGCGGCGGCAGCGGAGGCGACGACAACGACGACGCTCCGCCAGCGCCTGCCGGGGAGCCGGACCCGCTGGACGACCTGGCGCTTGGAGACCGCATCGAGGCCGGCGTGACTTCTCCCCACCGACTCAGCAACCCGCCGCCGGCCTACGAGCGCATCGCTCCGTACATCGCTTCGGCCGACAACCCGGGCGAGTTCTTCCTCCCACGTGAGCGGCGCACGGCAGATCGTCTCGCTGCAGCCGAGCCGCGGATCTCGCTGCTGTCGGTGCAGGAGCTCGACAAGGTCCTCCCGCGAGACGTCCCCGACCGCCGCGGCCCCGACTCGGTCCTCACCGGCACCACGATCGGCGTCGAGATCAAGGGCATCGACGCACGACCCGGTGAGGCCCAGTCCTCCGCGATCAAGAGGCAGCTCCGAAAGGCACGCAGCCAAGCCCGAGTCGCGGTCGTGGACGGCGTTGACGAGAACCTGTCGCGCGACGAGGCGATCCGCGGCCTGCGCGGCGCGGTCGGAACCTACGGCGACGACCTCGACCTCATCGTGATCCTCCTCGGCGACGGAACCGCAGTACACTGGCGACGTGGCTGACCTCTCGCTCTACGTGCGCCAGACGCCCCTGGCGTCTGTCGAGCGCGCCGTCGAGGAGTGGCAGGTCGAGCACGACCGCCGGCTCCCAGTGAACGTCGAAGAGGCCGACGACTTCCCCGGCTTCACCGTCGTCGTCGACATCGACCTCAGCGACGAGGTCGAGCTCCGCTCGATCATCACCGACCTCGCCGACCGCATCGGCGACGCGGTGCCGGAATGGGAGATCTCCCTGACCTCAGCCTGATCAGGCTGGCGGCCATCCGGCACTCCGCAACCTCGAACACCCCGTCCTGACTGGCGGGGTGTTCGCCATTTCGGGCCCGATACGGGCCGATCCATCTCCGACAGGGAGTACCACGATGGCCAACTTCGGCAACCCCTTCGTCCTGCCCATCCACCCCACGATGCGCCACCCCCACACGGGCGTCGCGCTCCAGGCGATCGGCCTGCGCGCCAACGGCCGGCCCATCTGGCCGATCATGGGCGCCTCGCCCGACGACAACGGCGGCCAGGGCGGCGCTGGCGGCCAGGGCGGCGGCGACACTGGCGGCGCCGGCGGCCAGAACGGCGGCCAGGGCGGCGCGGACGGCTCGGGCGCCGCCGGCGGCAGCGGCAACGCAGTCGACGAGAAGGGCCGCGACCTCGGTTTCCCGAAGGACACCCCGGTCGCCGAGATGACCGACGCCCAGCAGGCGGCGTACTGGCGCAACCAGTCTCGCAAGCACCAGGGCCGGTTCGAGAGCCTGGTGGGCGACCGCAGCTTCGACGACATCAAGGCCGACCTCGACGCGTACGCGCAGATCCAGCGCGACCAGCAGACCCCCGCCGAGCAGGCCCTCGCCGACGCCCGCGAGGCCGGCCGCAAGGAGGCTCTCGCCGAGAGCCGAGCAACGTCCGCCACCGCCGTGTTCCGCGGCGCCCTCGAGGCAGGTGGCATCACCGGAGACGACCTCGACGAGCTCGTCTCCAACTTCAACGTCGCCAACTTCGTCGGCGACGACGGGGTCGATACGACCAAGATCACGAACTTCGCGAAGAGGTTCACCACCGCGCCCGGTACGGGCAACACCGACCGACGCCGTGACTTCGGCGGCGGGAACCGCGGTAGCGGCTCCGGCCAGAAGCAGCGCGGAGCGGCCGGGAAGGCCGAGGCCCAGAAGCGCTTCGGCAAGTCCAACTCCGGCGAGTAGCGACCGCTCTCGCCCCGGGAACCCGGAAGGAACCCAGCATGTCCGACATCTCCCTCACCACTACCGCGTACCAGGTGGAGAAGCGCAGCTGGCTGCTCAGCCAGTGGGGCCAGGGCCCGGGCGAGAACCCCTCGATCGTGCTCGACCAGTCCGCCTTCACCGCCGGCACCCACTTCCCGAACGGCTTCATCCAGTCCGGCGAGCTGCTCGGCAAGATCACGGCCACCGGCCTGTACGGGCCCTACGACAACGCCGCCAGCGACGGCCGCGAGGTCTGCGCCGGCCTGCTGCACTCCGCCGTGAAGGTGCCGTCCAACGGCACCGACCCGGGCGGTGCGCTCGTCGTGGCCGGCTTCATCAAGGAGTCGAAGCTGCCGCGGGCGATCGACGCCGCCGGCAAGGCCGACCTCAAGCTCTGCCACTTCTCGGCCTGACCCGGGCCCCACCGAACGAGAGAGAGAAACCCACCATGGTCATCTTCTTCGACGCTCCCGTGGAGCCCGACGACCTCACCACCTTCGTGCGCGAGGTCCCGGTCACCCAGGACCTGCGCCTGCTCTCCGAGTTCCCCCGCCGGGACACGGAGACCAACACCGTCGACTTCGCCGAGATCGTCCGGACCAACCGGACCGCCCGGTACCGGTCCTACGACGGCCGCATCCACGTCTCCGAGCGCGACGTGGGCTCCGAGAAGCGGGTCAGCATGATCCCGCTCTCGACGTCCCTGTCCATGGGTGAGTACGAGCGCCTCCAGCTCGAGTTCGCCCGCCTCGGTGGCAGCAACCAGCAGGCGCTCGCCCGGGCCATCTACAACGAGGCCGAGCAGCTCACCCGCGAGGTCCTCAACCGCCTCGAGGCAGCCTGGGGCGACCTGTTCGCCGACGGCAAGCTCACCATCAGCGAGAACGGCTACGCCGGCGAGACCGACTACGGCCTCGCCGCGCTCGGCAACCTCGTCACGCCGGCCGTGCAGTGGACGGTGGCCAACAAGGCCACCATGACGCCGCTGACCGACCTCGAGACCTGGTCGGACGCCTACCTCACCACCAACGGCGCTCGCCCGGCCCGGATCAAGACCTCCCTGGCCCGGATCCGCGCGGTCTGCCGCTGCGACGAGGTCATCGCCGCGATCTACGGCTCGCTGCTCGGCAAGACCCGCGTCTCGCTGAACGAGCTCAACGCGTACCTCGCCAGCGAGGGCCTGCCGACGTTCGACGAGCCCATGGAGGGCAGCTTCGACGTCGACGGCGTCACCACGCGGGTCCTGCCGGCCGACAAGGTCGTGCTGCTCCCGCAGGACCTCGGCGAGGTCGGCTACACGGCGTACGGCGTGTCGGCCACCGCGCTCGAGCTCGTCAACTCCAACGAGTCGGACCTGTCCTTCGAGGACGCGCCCGGGATCGTCGGTGTCGTCGAGAAGATCGGCCCGCCGTACCGCCAGTTCACCTACGTGGACGGCGTGGCGATGCCGATCATCACCAACGCCCGCAAGCTGATGATCGCGGACGTGGCGTGATGGGTCGCCAGCTGGGCGGCACCAGCCGCGTCTACGTGCACGACGAGGACGGCGAGGTCCACTTCTACGACCCCGGGGACGACGTCCCGAAGTGGGCGGCGAAGCAGATCACGAACCCCAAGGCCTGGGGCTCGGACGACGTCGACGAGTCCGAGGACGACGGCGGCCAGACCCCGGCCGACGCCGACCAGACCGGCGACGACAGCGACGGTGAGGGCGAGGTGAAGCCCTACCCGAAGTGGAAGAAGGCCGACCTCGAGGCCGAGGTCGCCAGCCGCAACGAGGGCCGTGAGGACGACGACCTGATCGTCGTCGACGGCAAGGGAACGGTGGCCGACCTGGCTGCCGCGCTCGAGGGCGACGACGCCGCCCAGGCCGACGCGGCCGCCAACGCCGACTGACCCAGTCAGCCCGGCATCACCGCCAGCAGTCGCTGGCCCCGAGGAAGGGAGCACAGCCGTGGAGATCATCACCGGTGACGAGCTCAAGGATTACCTCGGGGCCAGCACTGCTGTCGACGGGGACCGGCTCGACCTGATCGTCGAGTTGGCCAACGGGCTCGTCATCGAGAAGTGGGCGAACCCCACCGACGCCGACAAGATCCCGACGTGGGTGCGCGCGATCACCTTCGAGGTCGCTGCACGGCCGCTCCGCAACCCGGGCGGCTACGCGAGCGTCACCCGCCACGTCGACGACGCGTCGCGGACCGAACGGCTCTCCGACGCCGCCGCCCGTGCCGGCCTCTTCCTCACTGCAGAAGAAGAGGCCCGCCTCGCCAACGCCGGGCGCACCCGCCGCGGCCACGGGTACGGCACCATCCGGCTGCAGGTCGGCTGAGCATGATCATCAGCCCGGCCGAGCTCGCCGAACACCAGGCCGACGCAGAGTCCCAGATGACCCTGTCGCTGGCCGCCTACCGGCCCACCGGCCTCGGCCCAGGGCCGGACGGCTACAAGGTCCCGTCGTACGCCCTCGTGCCGTACGCCACCGGTGTCGTCCACACCCCCGGCAAGGTCCAGAGCAGCAGCGGCGTCGGCAGCGACACCTCGACCAGGTCCGTCCGCATCGGCGACGTCGACCGAGCCGTCCTCACCGGAGGGCTGCACATCCCCGTCTCGGCTCCCGTCCCCACCGCGGGCGAACAGCGAGGCGTCGGCTGGGAGTACGAGGTCGTCGCGGTCGGAGGCGGCGCAGACCCCGCACTTCTGGGGCGCCGCTACCTCGTCGTGGAGACCCCGGCCAAGTCCTTCGCCACAGCCAGGCGCCTCGACGTCGTGGAGGTGTGACATGCAGGTACGAGTCACCGGAGGTGTCAGCGACCTCGCGCGCGACCTCGAGCAGATCGCTCGTCGCGTCCGACCCGACATGCGCGGCGTGATCCGCGACGGCCTGCGCGTCGGCACGAACCTCGCCCGCTCGAACGCCCGCAGGACCGCCGGGAAGCACGGCAAGCACTACCCGAAGGCCATCACGTCGGAGATGCACTCCGGTCTCGGCCTGTTCGCGAACACCATCTCGGGCGAGTACGGGCCCGACATCACCCGCCCCCAGGGCGGGATGTCGTTCGAGACCGGCTCTCGCAACCAGCCTCCCCACCTCGACCTCGCGCGGTCCGCCGACATCGTCGGTCCCTCGTTCCTACGCTCGGTCGACGACCAGCTGTCGGAGTGGTTCTGGTGACCGCCCAGCAGACTGCCGACGCGATCGTCGCCATCCTCGACCCTGCCCTCGCGCCGAAGAAGGCGTTCGAGCTCGACGAGGTGCCCGCTGAGCGGCCCAGCGAGTACGTCGAGCTCACCCTGACCCGCATGTTCGGCGGCCAGCGCCGCAACTGCGGGGGCATCGGCACAACCGGTTACCGCCTCACCACCCGCGCCGTGAGCCAGTTCGCCGTGTCCAACGTCCGCAAGTCCCTCGAGACCTGCCGGACCGAGCTGGAGTTTCTCCGGCTCATCGTCGGCGATCGCACGTCGACGCCCTTCCAGTTCGAGACCGAAGACCCCGCGGCGTACGACGACGGATGGTTCTCCGGCCTGCAGTCCTACACCTTCGTCATCTAGGAGCGGATCTCCATGCCCGACCTCGTCCTCGTGCTCCACGACAACGGGATCATCGCCCCCGTCTCGCGAGCGCTCGCCGAACGCCGCAACCTGCAGATCGTCGAAGGCGACGCAGTGCGCCCCAACGGGCGCCCCGTCCGTCCCGTGCGGGCCAACGGCCGGCCCGTCAAGCCGCGGCGCAACCTCGACCCACTGGCCGGACCGGACGACTACCAGGCGATGACCGTCAAGCAGCTCAAGGGCGAGATCGCCGAGCGCAACGACCGCAGGGACGCCGAGTCCCAGCTGCCGGTCAGCGGCAACAAGGCCGAGCTGGTCGCGCTCCTCGAGCGAGACGACGAGGCCGCCGCCCACACCACGCCGGGGCAGACCGGCACCCATCCCGACGACTCCGAGACCTCGGACGCCGACGCGTCCGACGAGGCGGTCACGCCCACCGAGGGTGCCGCCGACTCCACCCTCACCAACACCAAGGAGTGACCCACCATGTCCGTCTACTTCCCGGAGGCGACCCCCGTCCTCGGCAACCTGGCCGTCCGGTGGATCTCCACCGCGGCCGACCTCGACTCGATCAGCCTCGCGACCGAGTGGAACGCCGCGTCGTCCGTCGACCTCTCCTGCTTCCTCCGCCCGCTGAACCCGTCGGCGTCCGAGTCCACCGGCTCGGCGCCCAATCGGATCTGCACCACGATCACCCTCCCGCAGCGTGGCCGTACCGAGATCTCCGCGTTCGACCTGCGCTACGTCTACGACCCGCAGGGCGACGACGCCGACGCGGACAACGAGGCCAAGGCGGCGCTGGTGCAGTCGGCCGTCGGGATCCTCGTGTTCCGCAAGGGCATCCCGTTCGGCACCGCCGGCACCGTCGGTGACCAGTACGAGGCGTGGCGCGGCTACCTCGGCCGGCAGAACCGCGTCACCTCCGGTGACGACGACTTCGCCGAGTTCGAGATCAGCCAGATGTTCTTCCCCAACCAGGACGTCACCTACGGCGCCATCGCGGCCTGACCCGCTCCCCGCTGGCCGGTTCGTCGGGAGCCGGCCAGCGGGGCTCCGCCGATCCCGACACCCATCCCGACATCCCGACGAAGGAGCACCCACCGTGGCACACGTCCAGTTCCGCACGGGCGACGCGACGACCAACGGCAAGATCGCCCAGCTGGTCGTCGACGGCGTCGACATCACCGACCACGTGCTCGCCGAGGGCTTCGAGATCAAGTCATCCAAGCCCGGAGACCCGAACGCCGAGTGGATCGTCCAGATGCGCGTCTCCGCGCACCTCGACGTCGACCTCCCGGACGCCCGCGTCCACGCGACCAAGGACGGAGCAGCCTGATGGCGCTGTCGATCGCAGAGATGCGCGCATCGAACGAGACCGGCCTCCCGGAGGCCAAGGTCCGCATCTGCCTGTCGCAGAAGCTCGTGAGCCAGATCCAGGAGCTCGAGGCCGAGAAGGCCGACTTCACCCCCGAGACCGACGACGACGGCAAGGCGAAGAAGCCCGGTCGTGTCGGCGATCCGAACTCCGCACGAGTGGCCGAGATCGACGCCGAGCTCGAGGTCCTGCTCGAGAGGATGCGCGAGCACACCGGCACCCTCACCCTCCGAGCCATCTCGGCCGGCGAGTGGCGCCGCTGGGCCGACGCACACCCCGCTCGTCTCTCCCCGCAGAGCGAAGAGGGCGCGCCGGCAGCCATCGACCAGTTCGACCAGGACGCCGCCTACGGCATCGTCAACGGCACCGACCTGCTGACGGCACTCGGCACCTACGCAGCCGCGTGGAACGGCGAGCCCATCACCGCCGCGGACTGGGAGTTCATCGCCCAGAACGCTGCCCCGGGCGACCTCAAGCAGACCTGCCGTCAGGTAGTGCGGCTTCACGAGAAGGTGGGTCTGGTCCCAAAATCGCTGAGGCCCTCGTCGGCGACCCCGAGCGACGAGAGCGACTGACCCTCGCCCGCTCGCTGGGCATCAGCGAGAAGCGGCTGCTGGGCTGGGAGCCGACCGAGACCCACACCCACTACGACGCCGACGGCAACGTCACCGGTCGCACCGTCGTGACACGCGAGCCGGAGTGGGACGACGCCGAGCGGGACCAGATGCTCGCCCTGGCCGACTACGAGGCCGGGGTCTGCGACTGCGGATTCCACGAGTCGGTCATCGACCCGAGCACGCTGCACGTCACCTTCGAGGACAAGGTCTGCCCCGTCTGCGCCGGTGCGACCCAGTACCGCCGGTTCCTCGACAAGCGTGACGACGAGTTCCTCAAGGGGCTCGGCAAGGACGCGCCCGCACGCGAGCCGCGGCCCGCCGATGGCCGGCGCACGTTCATCAAGCCCGTTCCGCCGCGTGCGGCGGCCCCGAAGAAGTGAGGCGGTGACCGATGGCCACGAGGCACGAGCGCGTTGTTCTCAGCCTTGAGGACCAGTTCACCCCTACCGCGACCAAGGCAGCGGTTGCGACGAAGCTGCTCGACCGGAACATCCAGTCGCTCAGCAAGTCCAGCATCAAGCAGAGCTCGCTGACGGAGACGTCGATCCGGGACACCGACCGGCTGACCAGTTCGTTGAAGCGCGGCGAGTCCGGGCTCGACTCCTACACCAAGCGGCTCGGGCTGATGGGCAAGGCGGGCCTGGCGCTCACCCCTGCGTTCTCGGGGATCTCGGCCTCGGCCATCCCCGCGATCTCGGGACTCGCGAACGTCCTCGGCATCGCCACCGTCGCCGCCGGCGTCACCGCGATCGCGGTTCAGGGCGTGGGCGAGGCGTCGAAGGCACTGGCCAAGGCCGAGCTGTCCGGGTCCGCCAAGGACATCGAGGAAGCCCAGCGCCAGCTCAAGCTCCTCGCCCCCGAGGCCGCATCGTTCGTGCTCGAGCTGAATCGGATGATCCCCGCGCTCCGCGAGGTCCGCAACACTGGCGCGGCCGGGATCTTCGACGGCGCCGGCCGGGCCCTCGACGAGCTCGACGACGCCCTCCCCCGACTCGAGCAGTTCGTCGGCACCTACTCCGACGTCATCGGCGACCTCATCGCCGGCGGTGCCGTCGACCTCACCTCCGGCCGGTGGACCGAGTTCGTGAACTTCCTCGAAGGCGAGGCCCGCCCCACTCTCACCACCATCGGCGGCGCCGTCGGCGACCTCGCCCACGGCATGTCCGAGCTGTGGATGGCCATGGACCCCGCCAACGACGACGTCCTCGGCGGCCTAGCCAAGGGCGCCGACGTCTTCGACAAGTGGGCCTCCGGACTCAAGGACAGCGAGGGCTTCGAGAAGTTCCTCGCCTACGTCCAGGAGACCGGCCCGGAGGTCGTCGACACTGCCCTCTCCCTCGCCGAAGCCGTCGTCGCCATCGGCACCGCCGCCGCACCCCTCTCCGGGCCCGTCCTCGACGGCATTCAGGCTCTCGCCGGCGCTGTCGAGTCCATCGCCTCGTCGCCGCTCGGTGGAGCACTCGTCGGCTTCGCCGCGACGTCATCGGTAGCCAGCCTGGCCAAGCAGGGCTACGCTGCCGCCGCGTCGTCGCCGATCGGCGCTGGCATCACCGACGCGATCGCCAACGCGAAGGACCTCGCCTCAGCGTTCAAGACCACCACCGACGCGGAGACCGAGTCCGCCGAGGCGTCCGCTCAGAACGCCGAAGAGAAGGCGTCGCTGGCCGACACCGTGGAGGAGGCGGCCGAGAAGGCCGGCGAACTCACGGGGGCGAACGAGGCCGCGGCCGACAGCGACCAGAAGGCCACGGCCGCCGCCGACAAGAACACCAAGTCCCAGCAGTCCCGTGCGGCCGCTCTCCGCCAGTCTGCGGCCGCTCTCGGCAAGCAGGCGGCGCTCATGGGTGGCGTCATGTTCGCGTCCTCTGGCATGGCCGACAAGATGGGCATGGCGAACACCGCGACGCTGGCGCTCACCGGAGCCATGATGGGTGGAGGCGCGGGTGCAGTCGCGGGCGGTCTCGTTGGCGCGTTCCTCGACGTCAAGAAGTCCGCCGACTCGGCCAAGGACACGGTGGAGGGCTGGAACGACGCCCTGGAGTCGAACGATCTCCCGACGATCATCTCTAGCTTCAAGGCGCTGTCGGATTCGATCGCCGAGACCGACGCGAAGATGGGCGGGCTCAACCCGACCTCGATCAAGCAGTACCTGGGCATGACCGTCTCCAAGAAGGACGGCGTCATGCTCCCGGTCGACTTCCAGAAGAAGACCCAGCAGGAATCGGCCGACTTCGTCAATCGTGTCGGATACCTGATGCCGAGCCTCGGCCTGAACGTCCACCTGCAGGACCTCAAGGACGGCGTCCTCTACGACATGAAGGACATCGAAAAGGGCGCCCTCCAGCTGCAGCCGGTCCTCGACAAGATGGGCGTCACGTGGGAGGAGTTCGCCGAGATGGGCGAGCTCGACGGGAGCAACTTCAAGGAGATCAACGAGTTCGCCTCCCGTTTCAACGAAGAGCTCACCTACATGAACTCGAACGCGGCCCGGATCGACGCTGTCGGTACCGCGATCGCGAACCTTGACGACCAGTTCAGCAGCGCCGAGATGCGGGCTGCCGCCTTTGGTGAGGCGCTCTCGGGGGCCCTGCAGCCGGGGCTCTCCCTGTCGGAACAGACTGACAACTGGGTCAAGAGCATTCGGTCCCTGAACGACGATCTCTCGGAGAACTCGAAGACGCTACGCGGCAACAGCGACGCGGCTCTGCAGAACCGTGAGGCGATCCGCGGTCGGGTCGAGCAGCTCCAGTCGACCCTGACAGCACAGGCGGCCGCTGGTGCGTCGTCGGAGGACCTGGCTCGCTCGCTCCGGCAGCAGCGGGAGACGCTGCTCGGAGCGGGCGAGGCGGCTGGGATCTCGCGTCGTCAGATGCGCGCCTACCTGCGCCAACTGGGCCTCACGCCCGAGCTCGTCCGCACCACCATCGAGGCTGCCGGCATCGAGGTTGTCTCGCGCAAGGTCAAGGTTCTGCGCCGTGGCTACGCGTCGCTGCCGAAGTGGATCCAGACCGACATCAAGGCCAACGGCGTGCCGAAGACCACGGCCGAGGTCGACAAGCTGGTCAAGCAGTTCGGGCTGACGGAGAAGCAGCGGACGGCCCTGATCAAGCTCAAGGACCAGGGTGCGAAGAAGGGCACCACCGACATCATCAAGCTCCTCGAGAAGGCCGACAAGAAGAAGGCCACGCCCGAGGTCAAGGTCGACGCCACGCAGGCCAACACCGCGCTCGCGGGGGTGAAGTCGCGGCTCGACGGGCTGCACGACAAGTACGTCAACGTCTACGTCACCGAGCACAAGAAGGACGCCAACGCCAACGGCGGGCTCTACACCTACGCCGACAGCGGCCTCCGGTTCGCCGACGGCGGGTACGGCGTCGACGGCCGCTACTACCAGCGCCAGTCCCAGATCGTGCCCGGCGGCGCGAACATCCTGTGGGGCGAGCAGGAGACCGGCTGGGAGGCGTACATCAGCGGGAAGCCCAGCCAGCGCGAGCGGAACCGTGACATCTGGGCCGAGACCGGCCGCCGGCTCGGCTATGCCGTCGACGACTCGCTGATGCGGTTCGCCGACGGCGGTCACCTGGGCGGCCCCGCGATGCGCGCGGACGGCGGTGGGCCCGGGACCCGGGCGGCCCGCGGGGCTGCGTCGGCACTCAAGGGGCTGGCCAAGGAGGCCAGGGCCAGCGAGTCGAGCCTCAAGAAGCTCAAGCGGCGTCGGGAGAGCCTGCTCGAGCGGCGCTCGGAGCTCAGCGACAGCGTCGGCACCGGTTTGGTGTCTCCGCTGTGGGAGGGCGACCCGTGGTCGGATCGCGGCGACCCGTTCTCCGTGCTGCGCGGCGACATCGCCGACGCGAAGGCGTTCAACTCCGGTGCGCGGACGCTGCGCCGCAAGGGCCTGACCGGCGCCGCGCTTGCGGAGATCCTGCGTGATGGCGACGTGGATCGCGTCAGGCAGATGGCCGGCATGACGCCGGCTCAGCTGCGGCAGTTCAGCGCTCTGTTCAACCAGCGGGCCTCGCTCGTCGCTACCGGCGGTTCGATCGCCGGCAGCGTCGCCTACGGCCCGGCGTTGGCCGCGATCGGCAAGAAGATCGACCGCCTTGAGCGGACGGTCGACCGCAACGGCCGCCGCAACTCCGGCGAGCACGAGAAGGACCGGCAGAGCCAGCGCAAGGGCGGCCGTTCGGCGGGCCGCTCACAGCATCGAGGGAAGGTCAGGGGAACGTGACGCTGCTCTATGCCCAAGCGCACGAGCTGACGTGGGGTGCGCTGGCGCTCGACGCCGAGGTCTCACCGGATCTGCCATTCAAGGTCGAGACGATGGCCGACGGGTCGACGCTGGGCAACCCGGTCCCGATGGTCGAGGTCGTCGAGTCGATGCTGACCGACGGGTCGCTGTCGGTGGTCACGTCCTACGGCAACCGCGAAGCCACGGTCCGTGTTCGGGTCTCGGCGCCGGACGGCCTCGCGTTGGCCCAGGGAGAGGCGGCGTTGACCACCGCGGCGCTCGCCGAACGGCCGGCGCCGCTGGTGTGGCGGCCGCCGTCGGGCGACGCGTGGCCCTGTGTGCTGGACGTCGTCACGGTCAAGCTCGAGGGGGACTACTCCGACGGGTGGGACGTCGACGAGGTAATGCGGGCGTGCCTGTACTACACCCTCACCTTCGAGTGCCTGCCGTGGACGCACCCGGAGGAGACGGTCGTGGTGCCGGCGCTCGAGGTGCCCGAGGACCCTGACGGCGACCCGGTCATCGTGTCCGTGAACGACGCCTCCACGCTCGCAGGCTGGACGCGCAAGGTGTCCCCGACCTCCGGGGCCTGGTCGTCGCTCACCGGCCCAACCCTCGTCTCGGGTGGAGTGCGCACCACTGGGACCCTCGCGGCAGGCTCAGGCTACGGCTGGCTCTCGCTCGAGCTCGACCAGACGGTCACGATGACCGGGACCCCGTACCTGGTCATCGACATCGAGAAGTCCGCCTCGAACGCCGACGGTCCACAGGGCTGGGCGGACACCTCGGCCATCTCGGCGCGCTTCACCGGTAGCCAGCTCGACGAGATCAAGGACCCCGTCGCGATCGCACCGACGTCCGACCCTTCCGTCGACCGCTACTACTTCCTCGCGCCGACCACCTTCGACGAGGTGCTCGTGCGCCTGCGGGTGCAGCGCGGCAGTCGGACGCGGGCCGTGGTGCTGCGAGTCGTCGACGTCAGCCGGACGGACCGCCTCGGCCTCACCGGCACCGACGGCTACCAGATGGCCAGGACCGTCGTCGTCGGCGGCACTGCGCCCACTCAGGCGGCGGTGCGGTTCGCGACCACCTTGGACGGCGACCCGGGCACGGACCAGCTGATGACCCGCACGGCGATGATCTACACCGGCGCCAACCCGGCCGTGGCTCTGCGTCCCCTCGTCTTCTCGTCTGCACTCGCAGCACCGGACGCCGACTCGGTGTCGGGCCACTCGAACGACCTGTCGGCTCCGACAGTCGCCCGCATCCCGGTCTCTTCGGTCAGCGAGGCGAACTACGCGATCTTCGCGCGCCTCAAGTTCACCGGCTCCATCACCGTGACCTGGTCGGCCAACCTCGTCGACTCGGCCGGCACCGACTTCCCCGGCTCCGAGGTCGTCGAGTCCGGAGAGATCCTCCTCAGCAACGACAGCGACGTCTGGGCCATCCACCAGCTCGGCACGATCCCACTACCGATCCTCGCCAATCTCGACGACGAGTCGACCCACAAGATCGAGCTGTCGATCTCGATGGCCAGCGGCGGCGCTGCGGTCGACTTCGACGACGGCTGGCTGCTCGACGACGACAACGGCGCCGTCACCGTCATCAACACCACCGCGAGCACCGGGCCCTACAAGCTCGAGCTCCGCTCCCCCCAACTCGACTCCCCCCGCCCGGCCGTCGTGGGCACCTGGGCCGCCTACGGCTCCCAGGACGTGACCCGGATGGCGAACCGGATGGGCACCCACCTGTTCAAGCCCGGCCTCATGCACCTGCTCACCGTGGCCGACGGGAAGAAGTACGCCGCCTGCGAGCTCGAGTACTTCGAGCGGTTCCTCACCCGACCCGGCCCGGCCTTGGTGGACCCGGAGGCAGCGTGACCACCGCGGCGACCAGCATCCGCGTCGGCACGACATGGCTGGCCACCGTCGCAGCCTGGGGCGACCTCGAGGAAGTGGAGGGCCGACACGGTCCGCTCGACGCGACATGGTCGATGGCGCTGGGCAACCGCGAACGACCGTCGTGCCTCAAGCGCGGCGCCCGCGTGGAGATCTACTCCGGCGCCGAGCTCACCTGGTCCGGCACCCTCGCCGAGCCCGACTGGGAAGAGAAGCAGTTCGCCGCGATCGGGATCGCCCGACAGGGTGAGGGAGCGCCGTGCTTCAACGCGCTCGGCGCGCTCACCTCGAAGCCGAACACCGCGATCGACCAGGCCGCCGCGCTCGGGTACACCGACTGGGTCCGGATCAGCAGCTTCGGGAACAGCGACATCGCGGGCCCCGAGGGTGACTCCACGCACGACGATCCCGAACCAGGCAGTCTCGACGAGCTGCTGAACCTGTGGGCCGACGAGCAGGACAGCCAGTGGTACGTTCACCCCGACCGGCGCCTCGTCACGCGCCCGGAAGACGAGGCCACGCCGAAGTGGCTGATCGTCCCTGGCGCGGGTGTCCTCGGTGTCTCTGACGTCGAGGTGACCGACCAGGTCGCGCTGCGGTATCTCGACTCCACCTCGGGCCGCTACCGCACCGCGTTCTACCCCGCGTCCACTCCTGCGGGAGGGATCGGCCGCCGCGCGTCCGTCGTGCACCGCGGCCCCATGTCTGCTGCGCGCGCGACATCGATCGCTCAGGGCATCTGGAAGAAGGCCCAGGCCGGCCGCACCGGCTGGCTCAACGGACTCGAGCTCGCCGAGGGGCAGATCCGCACCCTCGGGTTCCGGCCGGCGAACTTCGCCAAGGTCCACACCGGCGACACCGCCCGGATGCTCGACACCATCGACCCCCGCAACGGCCGCGGCTACCTCGACTTCGTGATCGGCGAGAAGACCCGCCGCCACAAGGAACGCCGCCTCCAGATCGACCCCGTCGGACTGGTCGCCACCACGTTCGAGGAGATCCTCGCCGACTTCAAAGCGACCACGGAGGCCGCCCGATGACGACCACGGACCCAACGACGCGCGAGCTGATGATCGAGCTCCGGGCGGCGGTCTCGCAGATCAACACGCTCGCGGCCCGGCTCGACGCGCTCACATCCACGCTCGCCTCCACCTACGTTCCTCGGGGCGAGTACACCGCCCACCGCGAGGCCGACGATCGTCGGTTCGGCGAGCTGGAGGGCGACAACAAGGCACAGGCGGGTTTTCGCCGCCAAGTCACGGCCGGCGTTCTCATCGGCCTCGTCCTTCTCGTCGCCGACATCATCACCCGCGTCCAAGGGGTCGCATCATGAAGGCACCAGTACCGTCTCGCCGCGCAATCGCTGTCCTCGCGTGGCTCGTCATCGTCGTCGTCCTGCTCGCCCTCGTCTGGCTCGCAGGCCGTGTGGCATCGCTCGACGAGGAGAACCGCGGGTTCGAGAAGCGCGACGAGCAGTCCCTCGCAGACCGCCGCGACCTTGCCGAGCGCCTCGACCGCGAGGAAGCCGCGATGCAGGCGCTCGCCGAGCAGCTCCGACAGCTCGGCGAGAAGCCGGTCGTCGAGCCCAGCGACCCGCCCGAGCCCGGCCAGATTGTCCCGATCCCCGGACCGCGCGGCCTGTCATGCATCGAGGAGATCGGCTACCCCCGCTGTCGAGGCGACCAAGGACGCACCGGCGCTGGTGGCGCAGACGGGAGCGACGGAACTCCCGGAACTCCGGGGGCTGACGGCAAGGACGGCATCGACGGCAAGGACGGCGCGCCTGGTGCGGATGGTCGTGACGGAGTCGACGGCAAGGACGGCCGAGGGATCCAGTCCGTGACCTGCGAGGGCGGCCAGTTCGTCGTCACCTACACCGACGGCACCTCCCAGCCCGTCGCCGGTTCCTCGTGCGTCGGCCCCGGCAACCCTGACCAAGGAGCACGACGATGACGAGCTACCGCGGCCTGCCCGCCTGCACCTGTCTCGCCGCCTGGCTGCCCGCCTTCGAGCAGCTCATCGGCCGCCAGCCGCGCCTCTTCCAACTCGTCGGCGACGCCCCCGCCAGCGCCAACTTCCACGAGCGCGGCGGCTCCGCCGACTACGAGCCGCTCTCCGAAGACGAGCTCCGCACCGCCCGCAACATGGGCGGCGCCGCGTTCAACCGCTGGTGGCGCAACGCCGACGGCGGCACGAACTACCACTGCCACGTCCGGCTCAACGGCTGCACGCACAACACGATCGCGCAGCCGCAGGTCGCCGACCTCAACGCCGGCCGAGACGGCACCGGCCCGCTGTACGACAACGCCGGCGTGCCCGACAACGGCCCGCGCGTCGGCGTGCACTGGCCCCTGCGCACCTGGCGCCAGGGCATCGAGTGGGCCCAGGCCCAGATGGAGGAGAACGAGATGACCCCCGAGCAGGCAGCGAAGCTGGACCAGGCCGCCCGAGACTCCGCCCGGGCGGTCGCCCGCGGCCAGGTCAACACCCGGCTCATCGTGCGGGTGGCCGAGCAGCTGGGCGCCAAGGTCGACGACATCAAGGCGCTCCTCGAGGACGAGGGCTGACGATGTCGCGCCCCATCGTGCGCCGGCGCGGCGTCCGCGTCATCGCGTGGAACATGAAGGTCGGCCGCGGCCGGACGCGCAAGGGTGCCCGGCAGATCCGCCGCGCGCTCAACGCCCTGGCCCGCGGGGGCACCGAGGTCATGGTCCTCATGGAGACCGGCGGCAACCGGGCCGCCATCGACCTCTGGCTCGAGCGCCGCAACCGGTCCCGGATCCGCGCCCACGGCTACCGCCGGTACACCGGCCGCGGCGAGATCGAGGCGTCGACGATGATCCTCGTTCGCCGCGACGTCGAGGTCCTCGACCACGGCATCATCCGCACCAAGGTCGACTGGACCGGCCCCCAGGGCAAGACCATCGACGGCCGCGCAGTCCCGTGGGTCACGATCGACACCCCGCGCGGCGACCTCACCGTCCGGGGACTGCACGCAGTGTGGAACCCGCGCAAGAACGCCGCGGCGCACCGCGACCTCGGCATCCAGCTTCGCGCGCACGCCGGCAACGTCGGCGACCTCATCGACGTTGGCGACCAGAACCAGGCCCCCTCCGTCGAGGACGAGTTCTCCGCCCGGGAGAACGCTCGCGCTGCCGGCGCCCGGCCCGTGCTCACCGGCTCGGGCACCGACTGGGCCTACGCCGTCGGCCGGCGCTGGGTCGGCCGTCTCGGCGCGAAGCGCGGATCCGACCACTTCAACGCCGTCTACGACGAGCAGATCGGAGCAGCAGCATGAACCGCATCGCCCCCTACTGGAAGGCCGCCGTCGGCTTCGTCGCGCCCGGCGCCAGCCTCCTGATCGCCGCCGTGCTGCCCGTCAGTGACGGCGGGTCCGCGATCACCGCGGCCGAGTGGATCACCGCGGCCGCCACGCCGTTCGTCACCGCCGCGGCGGTGTACGCCGCCCCGCGCAACCGACCCGCCCCCGCCCGCCGTCGCCGCGGCCTGCTCTTCCCCGAGGAGTAGCGCCGTGCCTCGCGCGAGCACCGGCCGCGCCGTCGACGGGCGCACGATGGTGCACTTCTGGTGCCCCGGCTGCAACAACGCCCACCAGATCGTCGAGGGGACCTGGTCGTGGAACGGCGACCTCGAGCGCCCGACGTTCACCCCGTCGGTGCTCGTCCGGTACGACGTCAGCCCGCCGAACCAACACCTCAGCACGGTGTGCCACTCGTTCGTGGCCGACGGCCGGATCCAGTTCCTCGGCGACTGCACCCACGAGTTCGCCGGGCAGACGGTTGATCTGCCCGAGTGGCCCGCGAGCGAGGGCTGAGACGGTGCCCGGCGTCGTCGGGCTTCTCGGGGTCATCGCCCTCAACTACCTACGCCACCGCCGCGGGCTGCCGACCATCTGCGCCACCTTCCGCCGCTACATCCCGCGCTGGGCTGTCGTCCCGTTCTGGGGCGGGCTGAGCGCGTACATGATCCCCCACCTGTGGCGCGGCTACCCGCGTCGACCGAAGGAGACTCGGTGACCACAAAGCACACCCTGACCGGCGACCTCGGCACCATCCTCGACGCCGAGGCCCGCTCGGTGTTCGCGACCGTCCGGACCAACCTCACCGGAACGGACGAGGCCCTGGTCGACCTCGACGCCGGCGTGGTGATGATGCGCGGCCCCGAGCGGATCACCCTCGACGACGGCCGTACCTTCTCCATCGACCTCATCGCCACCGACTCCACCGGCACCAACATCGCCGACGGCAGTCTTCGCTACGCCGTGGACGTCTCGTGGGCCGACGCGACCGGCCAGAAGTGGACGTGGACCTCCGGGTTCTTCCAGCACCTCGCCGACGCCGACCTGTCCAGCAAGGCCGGGTCGACTGCTGGCCTCCCCGCCGTTCCGGCACCCGCGCCGTCGACCATCGACGGAGCGACTGCGGCGAACCTCGCCGACGAGAGCTCGCAGACCCGGGCAGCCTTCGATGCCGCGATCGCACCTGCCCTCGAGCCGATCGTCGACGTCCTGCCGAACGGCATCATCGAGGGCCGCGCGCTGTTCCAGTACGGCCCGTCCCGCGGCGTGGGAGTCACCGCTCAGCGGATCCACTACAACCGCCTGCGCCGCCGCCTCGGCTCCGGGTTCTTCTTCAACGGGTCCGTCGGTGGCCACCTCGCCGCCGACGCTGCAGCTCTGATGTACGGCACCCGCGCCGACACCTCCCGACAGGGCGGCGGCGACAACGAGTGGAGCCCCAGCGTCGGGGCGTCGACCTTCGTCAACAAGGCCATGCAGGCCGCGGTGTTCATGATCTGGCCCTTCGGGAACGACGCCGCCCAGGACGGACGCTCGGACCGGAACTCCACGACCGCGAAGGCCCGCGCGTCGGCGAAGAACGCCCTACGCTCGATCGTCGCGCTCACTCGCGCCGAGGTCCGCATCGAGTCCGTGCTGCAGGGCACCTACACCACCACCAACGGCTCGCCGAACATCACCAACGCCGTCGCCTCGCCTTGGTACAAGGGCATGCTCGTCCAGGGCGCTGGGATCCCCCCCAACACCTACGTCGGTGACCTCATCAACGGCGGCCTCGGCGGGTTCAAGCTCTCCTCGAGCCGCACCAGCCAGGTCGACGTCAACGCGACCGCCGGCGCGTCGGTCACGCTCACCTTCTCCCCGGTCTACAGCGCCGGGTGGGCCACGCAGACGAGCACCGCGTTCTCGACCGGCAACATGGTCCGCACCATCACCGACGCCACCACCGCGACCTACGTCATCCACCTGCCCACCGCGCGACGGGTCCACTGGGTCACCACCGCGATCGACGACGCCGAGTACGTCGCCAAGGGCGCCCCGTTCGGCGGGACCGGCGGCGCCGGCTACTCCATCGTCGTCGACGGCGGCACACCCATCGTCGGGACCACCAGCAACGAGCACCGCTTCGGCGCCCTCGACTACTGCTACGGCCAGAAGACGATCGACCTCGGCGTCCTGCCCGCCGGCGTGCACACCATCGCGATCACCAGCAGCGGCGCCAGCAAGGTGCTCGGCGACGAGGGCCTACTCGTCGAGTCGCTCACCCCGCCGACCGTGCTGATCATGAAGGAGGTCGAGCTCCCCGCGGCCTACTACTCCCAGCTCACCGCCTACGGCGCCTCGTATGCCAAGACCCAGATCTACAACGGCTTCATCGACGATGAGGTCGCCCACTGGCCGGCCGACGAGTCCGTCATCACGATGGACGTCATCGCCTACGGCTACGACAAGGCGCTGCACATCTCCGACCGCGACGGCGCCTACGCGCACTTCAACGACGCCGGCGAGCGCATCGTCACCGACGCCATCCTCGCCCGCCTAAACGAGCTGTCCGCGCGACCCGGCCTCATCTGGACCTGACCGACGCCTCCCTCTCGGGAGCACCTGACCACCACCCTCGAAGGAAACCCCGATGCCCCTGCACGACAGCGCCCTCAACCTCATGGCCAACGCGCTCGCCGCCGACGCCACCCACCTCGCGCTCCACTCCGCCGACCCCGGCACCACCGGCGCCAACCAGACCACCGCCGGACGCCTGGCCGCCGGATGGGGCGCCGCCGCCGGCGGCGACATCGCGATCAGCGGCGCGAAAGCGTTCACCGGCGGCGCATCCAACGGCGCCGTCACCCACGTCGGCCTGTGGACCGCCTCGAGCGGCGGCACCTTCCGCGGCGTCACCGGCGACGCCTCGTTCAACTCCGCCGGCGAGTACACCCTCGACTCCCTCACCGTCGCCGGCAGCTGACCCGAGCCACAGCCGCGGTCTGAGCGATGACCACCGTCACCCTGACCACACCCGGCAGCAGCACCTGGACGTGCCCGGCCGGCGTCACGATGCTCGACAGCGTCGAGGTCAAGGGCGGCGGCGGAGGCGGCGAGGGCGGCACCGCGCTCGGAGCCGGTGGTGGTGGCGGCGGTGAGGGCGAGTACCGGATCCTCAGCAACGTCGCCGTCACCCCCGGCACGAACTACCCCTACACCGTCGGCGCGGCCGGCGCCGGCGCCGCGTACAGCACCGCCGCCACCGGCGGCACCGGCGGCGACAGCTCGTTCAACACCAGCACCGTCATCGCCAAGGGCGGGACCGGCGCCTCGGCGCGCAACGGCGGCGCAGGTGGCACCGGCGGGTCCGGCGGAACCGCCACGGCAGGCGCGGCCGGCGGCACCGCGACCAACTCCACCGGGACCGACGGAGCTGCCGGCGGCGGAACCACCCTCGGTGCCGTCGGTGGAGCGGGCGGCGTCACGGGCAGCCTCGCGGGCAAGGTCGGCACCGGGTACGGCGCCGGCGGAGGCGGCGGCAAGGGCAACAACAGCGGCGGCATCGGCGGCGCCGGCACCAGTGGCGTCGTCCGCATCACCTACACCGTCCCGCCGCCCCACGGCACCGCGACGGGTGGCCATACGTGGACAGCGACGGCCGCCGGCCGCCGCCGCCAGCACGGCACCAGCGGCGGCGCGAGCGCCTGGACCGGCGCCGCGGCCGGCAGCAAGGACCCCCGCGGCACTGCTGCCGGCGCCGCAATCTGGGCGGGGACGGCCGCAGGGCGCACCGCTCGCCACGGTACGACCGCCGGAGCCCACAACTGGACCGCCGCGGCCTCGGGCCACCGCGACCAGTCGGGCACGACCGCGGGCGCACACGCCTGGACCAGCACCGCCGCTGGACACCGCGACCAGTCCGGCGCCTCGGAAGGGCTGCACGGCTGGTCCGGCGCGAGTACCGGCGTCCGTCACCCACGCGCGACCGCGGCCGGCAGTCACATCTGGACCGGATCGGCCAGCTCGAACACCGTCCCCCACGGGACCGCGACCGGCTCCCACGCCTGGGCCGCCGAGCCAACCGGACACACCACCCGCCGCGGCCACAGCGCCGGAGCGAACACCTGGGCCGGGTCTGCCGCCGGCCATCGAGACCGAGATGGATCCGCGACCGGGGCCCACGCATGGAGCTCGAGCGCTGCCGGCCACCGCGACACCCACGGCACCGCAGCAGGCAGCCACGCCTCCACCGGTGCAGCCGTCGGCGCCCGCCGCCCCCGAGGGACCGCTCCCGCCACCTGCACTTACGGCGGCACCGCGGCCGGCGTACGACACCCCCAAGGCGCATCGTCTGGGGCGCACGCCTGGACTGCAACCCATTCCCTGCCCGCGGTCGTCGTCACCCCGGCCAGCAGGACCGCCACCACCGCGACCGAGCGCCGTACCGGCGAGACCGCACGCGAGGCCCGTCTCGTTGTCGTCCCGGCCGAGCTCCGCAGCGCAGTCGTTCGACCCGAAGCCCGCACCGCCCCGACCAGGAGACCCACATGACGTCGTTCATCAAGGACCCCGACGCCGAGCTCGACTACACCCGCTCCTGGGCCGACTGGCTCGCCGCGGTCGACGACACCATCGAGACCTCCACGTGGATCCTTCCCGACGGCCTCGAGATCGGCTCAAACGGCGACACCCACGACGACACCACCGCGACCATCTGGCTCAAGGGCGGCACTGTCGGCACCCGCTACCCGGTCACGAACCGCATCACTACCGCGGCCGGTCGCACGGACGACCGCACCTTCGACATCGTGATCAGGAACCGCTGACCTCGCTACCGCAAGCCGACCGCCCCGCTTCTCTCTCCGCGCAGGAGGAGAAGCGGGGCTTTCGGCTCCTCGCGCCATTCGGCACGATGGCCTCGTGATGAACTACCTGATGGACCTGTTCAGCGTCGTGGTGACACTCGGCGGTCTGGCCCTGCTAGTCGCCGCTGACGGCGACGCCACGCGATCGCTGCTTGGTCTTGGCCTCATCCTGGTGGTGGTGATTCAACGGCTTGCGATGATCGGCGATGAGCAACGCGCCCAAGTTCAGCTCCTCGAGAAGATTGCCCGTGACCGCTGAACCGCGCCCCATTCGGACGAACCCCCGCCCTCTTCGGAGGGCGGGGCTTTTCCGTTTTGGCTTCAGCTGAGGTTCCACTCAACGCCGGCTCCCGAGCACCGCCCGGCGAGCTCGGGTACCGCGGAGTCGAAAGCAGCGGAGGCCTCTGCGAAATCGAGAGTGTTGATCGTGGCCACACCTAGCTTTGTCGCCGCCGAGATCTCGGCCAGCGCCCGCCGGGTCTCGACGTCGGCGTCGGCGAGAAGGCGGTCGAACAAGGTGTCGTTGTTCGACCAAGAGGCCTCGCTGAGGGTGTCGTTGTCGAACTCTGCCGCGATCATCTCGCAGGCGCGGGCGAGGTCGATCTGCTCAGTCTCCGTGGCTTCGGACGACGCTGCGGTCGTCGTTGGAGTGTCAGGCTGTGCGTCTGATCCGCTCCCGCCGTCGTCCCCACATCCCGAGAGCAGGAGCGCAGCAGCGACCGTCAGTCCGAGTCGAGTCCTCATGGCGACAGAGACTAGGCCGACCGGCCGTCAGTCGCAGCCGTTGCTGCAACCTCCGCCACCGTCGTACCGTTGGCGACGTCCCCCGAGAAGGGATGCGCCCCTCGGGAGGGCGAGAGACAACGCTGACCCGAGGGGCCACTCACCGGGTGTGACGGGCCGCCTCGTCAGCCGCTACCGCCGCGGCTTCGACCTCGGCCTGCTCAAGGTCGGCACCGGCCGCGAGCAGGAGGTCGGCTGCCTCGCGGGAGAACGGGCTGGTCCCTGACCGGAACATCGCCATGTGCGTGCCGGCCGCCTTGCTCAGCAGCTCGCCACGCGTCGTGATCGCGCGGAGCTCGGCGACCGCCTCCTCGGTGGTGGTCTCCTCCGTGGCCATCCGCCGCGCGGTGCCGTGCAGCCGCGCGACCAGGACCCCGTCGGTCTGCTTGTGCTCACCACGACCGGCCATGGTCGGAGGTTAGGTCTACGCTCCGACATCGTGCTGATCCACGCTGCCCGCCGACCGAAGGACAACACCGCGGCCGAGATCGTGCACTGGAGCGTCGAGGCGACCGACTATGAGACCGGCAAGGCCGAGATCGACGCCGCGGTGCCCGAGGACTGGGTGCTGCTGTGGGTGCGGCCTGAGCGCTAGGTCATGCGATCCGAAGGTGGCTCCAGTTAGTCAGCTCCGCGAGGTGCTTGGGGTTCACTCCCAAGTCCTTTGAGACCACCGCCGGACCGCCATTGGTCGCCACGAGCCGGTTCATCAACTCGCCATGGACCGGTTCGAACCGTGCAGGCTCGTTCTTCCGCCACTTCGACATCTGGATCTGCAAGGCCCGGTAGCGACTGTCGTCGATGATGTCCAAGTCGTGCGCGCGGTAGACGAGAGCTGCGACCGACACCCCCCATGCGGACTTCAACGCAACGAAGTCCTTGAGCTGGGGCCGATCAGGCATCTGGGCTTCGAACTCCGCCTGGGGGAACAGCAGGTTGGAGGCGAAGCGGTTGGCTTCGTGCTCCGTCGTCGCGGTCGGCCGCTTGTGGAACAGCAGATGGGCAAGTTCGTGCCCCAAAGTCAGGCGGAACCGATCGCCAGGAACATTCGGGGCCAAACCGATGACCGGAACGTCGCCCACCCACGACGAAATCCCGTCTACCCCAAGCCCGACAATCGGAACGATGCAAACCCCGGCGCGCTCAACCAGAGCGGTCAGGTTGCGAATCGCACCGGACTCCTCGTGGCGAAGCGAGTATCGAACGTCGAGCGCGAGGTCGTCGAGATCATCCATCGAAATGGGGGCGGCTCCGGGACGCAACTGGATCTCAGGGGCTCCATCCGTGCGAGCACGCAGCTCGCCGAAGACTTCGCCGGCGAGCCTGACCAGCTCCTTGGCGCGCTTCCGCGTAGCCACCCTGGTCGACGCGCGCTGACGATGGAGCGGCTCCGACATGTCCGGGAGCTCGAATCGGTCGTTGGCGTAACCCAGAGGCTCGAGGTCGCCCGTGAACACGCGACGACCGCCCTCAATCGCTGAGATCATCTGCGGCGATAGGCCGACCAGTTCCCCCAGTTGGTCTTGCGAGAGCCCTTCGATCATGCGGTAGGAGCGAAGGCGATTCACTCGAACCCGCCTGCCCCCTCGTCGTGACCAAGATCGCCGATGTCACGGAACGTGTCGCGTGCGTCTTGATCGAAGGGCATGACCTGCTCGTCGGCGAGGTCTTCGAGTTCGTAGGACCATGTGCCGACGGGAACGGGAGCATCGGCGACATAGATCCTCTCCGAGCGCCCACGTGTGCTTCCGGGCGCGAGGGAAAGGTCGAGGCCGGTGCCGTGGAACCGATACACCACGACCTGGACGTCCGAAGACCGGACCAGATTGGCGATCGGGAACAAGGCGTCGTCCTGCTGACGAGACGTCGCAGTCTCGATGGCGACGGCACGTGAGCTCTTGAGGAGGAAGCGCTCGCCCGACCGCAACTCCGTGACCTCAACCCTCCCGTAGTCGACGTAGTTAGGCGACAACTCGTAGTTGTCGTCGTCGACGAACAGCGCCTGGATCACAGACCGCATGTGGTGCACCTTCGCCATAAGCGAAGGCGGCGAACCGTGCTCGTCACGGAACTGACGGCTGTAGGCGCCGGTGTCGTGGAAACTGGCAATGAGGTGCTGGGCGACCGGGCTGAGCCGTTCCTGCTGCATGCCCGAAATACTACATTGGCTGTGGAATCTACACAACCGATGTTGCATCGTGCCGCGAGGCCCGGGGAGTCCGTGCTCGACGCCGCGCAGCCCGGAGCCGCTGGAGCCGCTTCACCGTGACCGGGTCGTAGGCCAGCGCCTCCGGCTGGTCGATCAGCTCGTTGAGGATCTGGAAGTAGCGGGTCGCGCTCATCCCGAACTGCTCGCTGATCGCCGACTCCTTCGCGCCTTGGTAGCGCCAGGTCAGCCGCTCGAACTCGAGCATTGCTTGGTCGCGCTGGTTGAGCTGGGACGTCATGCGACTGACCTTGCGACCGAGGTCCGACACATCGCGACACGGCGGCCTGGCGATAGCACGTACGTAGCAATCCGCGAAGAACGAAACAGCCCCCGATCCTGCTCATGCGCAGGTCGGGGGCTGTTTTCCGGTTGGTGGGCGATACTGGGTTCGAACCAGTGACCTCTTCGGTGTGAACGAAGCGCGCTACCACTGCGCCAATCGCCCGGACGCGGAACCCAAGGAACCGCGGTCGGAGACTCTAACGCATCTCGCGACCGCGGTTCACATCGGGGACGGGTCAGCCCAGGTGGTGCACCTCCTGCAGGCGGTGCACCGGGGTGTCGATGCCGGCGTGGCGGGCCTTCAGCTGGAGGGCCAGGTAGAGCGAGTAGTGGCGCGACTGGTGCAGGTTGCCGCCGTGGAACCAGAGGTTCTCCTGCTGGGTCGGCTTCCACATGTTGCGCTGCTCGCCCTCCCACGGACCGGGGTCCTTGGTGGTGTCGGAGCCCAGGCCCCACACCTTGCCGACCTTGTCCGCGACCTCCTGGTTGATCAGGTCGGCGGCCCAGCCGTTCATCGAGCCGTAGCCGGTGGCGTAGACGACCAGGTCGGCCGGCAGCTCGGTGCCGTCGGCGAGGACCACGGACGTCTCGGTCAGGTGGTCGACCTGACCCTTGGCGAGCTTCACGTCGCGGTTCGCCACCAGCTCGGCGGCACCGACGTCGATGTAGTAGCCGGAGCCACGGCGCAGGTACTTCATGAACAGGCCGGACCCGTCGTCGCCCCAGTCGAGGTCGAAGCCGGCGGCCTCCATCCGGTCGTAGAAGTCCTTGTCGCGCTCGCGCATCTGGTCGTAGAGCGGGATCTGGAACTCGTGCATGATCTTGTAGGGCAGCGAGGCGAAGATCAGGTCGGCCTTCTCGGTGGTGACGCCGTTCTCGAGCGCACGCTCCGAGTAGAGGTCGCCCAGGCCGATGTCCATCAGGGTGTCGCTCTTGACGATGTGGGTCGACGAGCGCTGCACCATCGTCACGTCGGCGCCGTGCTCCCAGAGCGCGCCGCAGATGTCGAACGCGGAGTTGTTGCTGCCGACGACCACGACCTTCTTGCCGGCGTAGGCGTCCGGGCCGGGGTGCTGCGAGGAGTGGTGCTGCTCGCCCTGGAACACGTCCGCGCCGGGGTAGCTCGGGATGTTGGCCTTGCCGGACATGCCGGTCGCCATCACCAGGTGGGTCGGCTTGAGCACCAGCGGCTTGCCCTCGCGCTGGAGGTGGACGGTCCACTCCCCCGCGTCCTCGTCGTAGGACGCGTTGGTGGCGACCGTGTTGGACCAGTAGGGCACCTCCATGACCCGCGTGTAGAACTCGAGCCAGTCGCCGACCTTGTCCTTCGGCGCGAAGACCGGCCAGTTGTCGGGGAACTTGAGGTACGGCAGGTGGTCGTACCAGACCGGGTCGTGCAGGCACAGCGACTTGTAGCGGTTGCGCCACTGGTCGCCGGGGCGCGGGTGCTTGTCGATGACGAGCGCCGGTACGCCGAGCTGGCGCAGCCGCGCGCCGAGGGCGATGCCGCCCTGGCCGCCGCCGACCACCAGCACGTAGGGCTGGGTGTCGACGCCGAGCGCGGCGTCCTCGGCCTGGCGCTTCTCGAGCCAGGTCACCCGCTCCTTGTTCGCGCCGTGCTCGGCGCCCATCGGGCGTCGTACGCCCTTGGGCTCCTCGTGGCCCTTGAGCTCGAAGAGGGTGGTCAGGAAGGTCCACGCCTTCGGACCGTCCTCGTCGACGATGCGCACCAGCCCGCGCCCGCGACCGACCGCGGTCTCGAACTCGAACCAGGCCGTGGTGACGCCGTCCGCCGTGGCCGCCGGCTCGGTGAGCCGGAAGCCGGACGGGTCGACCCGGTCGAGGGTGGCGGCGAGCAGGTCCGCGACGCCGTCGGGGTTCTCGACGGTGGTGAGGTTCCAGGAGAAGGCGATCAGGTCGCGCCAGAAGCTGGTGGCGGCGAAGAGGCCGGAGGCGCGGTCGATGTCGCGGGCGGCGAGGGCGTCCTCGAAGGCCGCGAACCAGGCGGTGGCGGGGTCCGGAGCTGGGGTGGTGTCGGCCGTCGTGACGGGCCGGTCGTCGAGCTGGGTCATGCCGAGAAGGAGACTCCCGGGCGCACCGCTGCAGGAACCGTTGCACGATGTTGCATGTGGCCCCGGTCACATGGACCCGCCTACTGTGGACACATGGCCACGCACGACCTCGCGATGCGGGCCCGCGACCTGGTCCGGATCCACGACGCGGTGCTCTCCGGCTCCGCGCCGCCCGAGCGGCCGCGGGCCGTGGTGGCGCGCTCGTGGAGCCGGGTGATCGGCCTCGGCATCGACCCGGACGGCCGCAACGGCCGCGACCCGCTGTCGCCCGCGGACGTCGACGAGCGCCGCCGGAGCTCGCGGCTGGCGCTGGTGATCGACGAGATCCGGGAGCTGCTGCTCAGCGCCGCCGACGCGTCGAACTACCTGGTCGTCGTCACCGACGCCGACGGCATCCTGCTGTGGCGCAGCGGCTCGCCGCGGGTCAAGCGGCAGGCCGACGGGCTCGGCTTCGCCGAGGGCGCGCTGTGGACCGAGGGCAGCGTCGGCACCAACGCGATCGGCACTGCGCTCGAGGAGGGTGCGCCGGTCCAACTCTTCGCGGCCGAGCACTTCGAGCGGGCCCAGCTGCCCTGGTACTGCACCGCCTCCCCCATCCACGACCCCATCGACGGCTCCCTGCTCGGGATCGTCGACGTCAGCGGTCCGGCCCTCACGCTGCACCCCGCGATCGAGGCGCTGGTGACGGCGTCGGTCCGGCTCGCGGAGGCCCGGCTGTGGCGCCACCACGAGGAGCGCCTCGAGCAGCTGCGGCGTACGGCCGAGCCGTTGCTGTCCGGTGCCAACGGCCCGCTGCTCGTCGTCGACGACCACGGCTGGGTGGCGGCCCACCAGGGCGTGTCCGTGCGCGACCGGGTGGACGCGCCGCGGGCCGACCGGGCGGTCGCCGTACCCGGCCTCGGGCTGTGCCTGCCGGAGCGGTTGCGGGGCGGCTGGCTGATCCGGCCCCAGTCCGGCGAGACCGTGCTGCGGGCGACCCTGGACCTCTCCACGACGCCCGCGATGCTGGAGGTGCGCGGCGGTGAGGCACCGTGGCGGGTGGCGCTGTCGCCGCGGCACGCCGACGTCCTCGCAGCGCTGGCCGCGGCCGGACGCGGCGGGCTCACCGCCGGCGTCCTCAGCCACCGCCTGTACGGCGACGGGGAGCACCAGGTGACCGTGCGCGCCGAGATCTCGCGGATGCGCAAGGCGCTCGGCGCGCTGCTCGCGACGAACCCCTACCGGCTCGGCGACGGCGTCGAGCTCAGCGTCGTCAGCGATCCAGGCCGATGAGCGCGGCCTCGTTGTCGCGCCACGCCTGAGCGGCGGCCTTCGTCACGGGTCCCGGCGCCTCGAGCGTGCGGTCGTCCCAGCGGTGCACGCCCTGCACGTCGCGCGTGGTCGAGACGAGGAAGATCTCGTCAGCGCCCGCCGCGACCTCGATCGGCTCGTCGACCTCGGTCGCGCCGAACCACTCGATCAGCAGCGCGCGGGTGACCCCCGCGAGGCAGCCGCTCGCCAGGGTCGGCGTCCGCACCTCCCCGTCGACCACGTAGAACACGTTGGTCCCGGTGCCCTCGCACAGGTTGCCGGCCAGGTTGGCGAAGACGGCCTCGCTCGCGCCGGCCGCCTGGGCCTGGGCGAGCGCCACGACGTTCTCCGCGTACGACGTCGTCTTCAGCCCCGCCAGCGCCCCGCGCTCGTTGCGGGGCCACGGCACGGTGACGACAGCCGTCGTCTCCGGCGCCGGGTCCATCGGGCTCGCCACCACGATGACCGTCAGCGGGTCGCTGCCCCGCCCACTCCCCAGCGGCGCATTCCCGCCCGTGACGGTGATCCGCAGCCGGCCGAGCGCGATCGGCTCGCCCTCCAGCACGGCGCCGACCCCGCGTCGTACGTCGTCGACGTCGAGGCCCACCAGGCCGAGCCCGGCCGCCGAGGACTCCAGCCGGTCGAGGTGGCGCTGCAGTGCGAACGGCTGGCCGTCCACCACCTTGACCGCCTCGAAGACCGCGTCCCCGACCGTGAGGCCGTGGTCGGTCACCGGCACCGCCGGGGCCTTGGGGTCGGACAGCAGCTCACCGTTGATCCACACGCGCATGGGGCCAGCCTAGGAGGCTCCGCGAACGCCTTCCGCAGGGCTCCGACGAGGGCCGCGAGAACCCCCGACATGCCGAAAGTGACCCCCCGTTTTGGCGCCGTTCACTGGATCGGCTAATGTTCTCAACCGCACCGCAGAGCGGGCCGAAAGGCCGGCAAAGCAGTGCGATGCGGACGTAGCTCAGTTGGTAGAGCGCAACCTTGCCAAGGTTGAGGTCGCGAGTTCGAGCCTCGTCGTCCGCTCGGAGTGGTCAGACCCACTGCCTGACCAGGCCAGTGTGTAAAGGGCCACCTGCGGTGGGTTGGCCGAGAGGCGAGGCAACGGACTGCAAATCCGTGTACACGGGTTCAAATCCCGTACCCACCTCCACAACAACTCCACAAGGGCGATTGGCGCAGCGGTAGCGCGCTTCCTTGACACGGAAGAGGTCACTGGTTCAAACCCAGTATCGCCCACCAGTAAAGCCGCAGGTCAGAGGCCCTTTTGGGGCCTCTGTTCTGCTTTTCGTGCAACATACGTGCAACAAGGATTCGGCGCGCGCACCTCGTCAGCGGCACTCAGAGTTGCGCTGTGGGCATCTTTTGCGGAGTGGCTTCTAGGTCGTCGAGCTTGATCCGGATGGCCCGCTTTCCGCAGCGGTACGCCGGAAGCGTGCCGGCTGCGATCCAGCGCCGGATCGTCCTGACCGAGACCGACATGGACTCGGCCGCCTCCTCGAGGCTCACGTAGACCGCGATGGCTCGTCGCTCAGCCATCGGAACGCACCTCGACCTGGGTGACCTTGGCGGAGGCCAGGAAGCAACGGGCCTCCGCGACCGTCACGTAGAGCCGGCCAACGCCCTGAAAGCGCGTCCATCGCGGGCCGATGCCACGGCGACGCCAGTCACGGACGGTGCGTTGCGGTGTGCGGATGAGTTCGCAGAACTCCTCGAACAGGATCAGGCCGTTGTCGTCCCAGTCCTCGGGGATCCCGATGGGTGTCACCATCACGTCGCCTTTCGTTGCTGGCCGCCGACGGGTTCGGCGACTCTGGTTGAGAAGCACCGCCCCTCGTGTGGGTCGGACGTCCGCTGACCGCTCGTGTCGAGACCGGCTGCTCCTTGGTCACCTAAGTCGTCTCAGGTCCCGCGAGCGATCACCTGAACGATGGGACTTGGTCAACGACCGATTCCCTGCCCCCGCGGAGGGGTGCTCAGGGGTTGCCGCTCTTCAAGCCGCCGCGGGCGCTCGGCCAGTCCGTCGGTCAGGGCGGCGGCCTGCAGTGATTCGGAATGCGCCAGCGCCCGTGTGCCGTAGCGCTCGATGTCCTCGTCGACGCGGGTCGCTGCGTGTCCTGGGCCGAGGTCGGCTCGATTGCGACTGAACACGCCCGCCCATTGCTCGCGGGCGTCCTCGACAGAATCGGCGACCATGTGGGCGACGTTGCTGTGGCGGCCGCGGGTCATGGCGACGTACGCAGATGCTGCTCCGGTGGTCTCGCCCACGACGAGGTGGGCGGAGTCGACGGTCTCGCCCTGGGCGCCGTAGACGGTCGAGGCGAAGGCCAGTTCGACGTGCCGGTCGGCGTAGGCGGCGGGCAGTTCTCGTTGACCGGCGCGACCGGTGACCAGCAGGCTCCCGTCGTCGCCGATACCGGCGACGGTCCACACGTCGCGGTTGGCGACGCCGAGCTCGCGGTCATTGCGACGCGTCGCGACACGGTCACCGAGGCCGATCCGCTCACCACTGCGGGTGACGGGCTCACCGTTCCGCTCATCACGGGGCTGGCGGTGGTCGCGGATGGCGGCGTTGAGCGCGCCGACCTGTTCGCGGGTGTCGGCGATGATCAGGTCCTCGCTTGCGGCGCCGATGTCCGCGAGGGCGGCGGTGCGTTCGACATCGGTGGCGTGAACGCTGATGAGTCCGCGCTCGAGGAGGGCGTCGAAGACGTCGGCTGGGTGGTCGCCTTCGCGCATCTTCAGGCTGAGGTCGGCGTACTCCGGATCGACGAATCGATGCACGGACTCGAGCTCGAGATGTGCGGTTGGTGGTGTCCAGCGTGCGGCGATGTCGAGTAGCCCGCCGCGACCGACGGCGGGCAGTTGGTGGCGGTCCCCGAGAAGCGCAACAGTCGCGCAGGCGCGGTCGGCGATCGCAAACAGTGCGCGGGCAGTGTCCTGGTCGAGCATCCCGGCTTCGTCGATGAGCAGGACGTCGCCGGGTGACAGCCGTGCGGCGACGTTGATCTGTTCGCGGGCGAGGTTGATGCGTGACCAGTGGCCGTCCTGGTCCCATCGGAAACCATTTTGGTGGATGAGCCAAGCCGCGGAGAACGCATCGGTGCCGACCTGCTGTCGCGCAGCCTGTGCTGCTTTGAGGGTCGGTGTGACGACAAGAAGTCGGCGGTACTGCGCATCGAGGGCAGCGCGGGCGGCGGCGAGGGTGGTGGTCTTTCCGGTGCCGGCCGCACCCTCAATGACGAGGAGGCCGGCGTCGCCGGCAAGTGCCGCGACGACCGCCCGTTGCGCGGCATCGAGGTGGTCGCTGTTCGTGATCCGGCCCGGACGTTGGACCGGTTGCAGTACGCGCGTTGCGATGGCGTCGATGAGTTTCGCTTCGACGTCGAGTACCCGGTCGGAGGTGAGGTTCCTGATGTGGTCCGGCACGTCACCGCGTTCGCGCAACGGCCGGCAGCAGGCGACCGCGCGTGCGGTGAGGTCTTCGGCCAGCTCCGTGCGTGCGGCTCGGTCGGCGATGATGCCGACCGCGGGGATCAGTTTCTCGACTTCGCCGCGAATGTCGGCGGCGTTCCAGGCCGAGCGTTTCGCTCCGAGCCGGGTGAGGACGAGATCAACGGCAGCGTCGCGACGCAACCGACCGATAGTCGTCGCTCGAACCTCGACGGGTTCTATCGGTAGACGGAAGCCGAGGTCGTGCAGCTCGACGTTCCACCGAGTGACAAGGTCGACGCCGTCGGCCGGTACAACCTTGTCGGGACGTGCATCAGCCCACGCGCGACGATCCCACGACTGTCGCAGCTTCGGCCCCGGCTCCTCGCCGGGGTGCTCGGTGCGCCATGCGGCTTCGTAGCGGTCGACGTTGCGGTTGATCTGCGAGGTTCGTTGGCTGAACCGACCGGCGTACGGCGCGAGCTGCTGAATCTCGCCGGAGTCGTCGAGCGTGTAGCCATGTTCGGCGAGCGCGGTGCGGAACTCGGGGTCGCACATCACGGCGGCGTGACCGATGCCATTGAGCGCCTCGATGGAGTCAACAACTCCGACGGAGTGCAAGCCACGCCATGCACCTGCCGCGTGCACGCGCGCGTTTATCTGAACGTGCAGGTGACGGTGCGGGTCACCGGCACGCGATGTGTAGTGCCGCACGACCGCGGCCTCGATCTTCTCGACGGGTACCTGGACCTGGCGTCCGCGCGGACCGACGCGTGTGGTTGCGTGCTGGGCAACCCACCCGATGACCTCCTCGGCCGCGCGGGTCTGTGCCGCTTCGTAAGCAGCAGCGAGATCCGGATGGAGTGCGGCCGCGAGCGACCAGGTCTTGGGTCCATTGACGACCACCTCGACGAACCTCAACGCGCGATCGTCATCGCGCAACCGGCCCTTCGGCTGACCGGTGGACACGTCGTACCCGGCCACCCACTTTTCGTACGTCGGGCCGTCGAGATCGGGACGCCGATCGATGACAGTTCCGTCGCCGCTCACGTTGACGGCGTAGTGCTCGGCAACGCCGCTTCCCTCGGCGAGGTAGTAGTCATCGCCACGTGAGTGGTCGGCCTCGACATAGGAGCGTGCGGCGGCTGCCGAGCCGCGGTAGAACTTCACCCCACCGTGCATGATGTCCTCGTCACCGCCCGTCACGTCTCGTCAAAGACCCCTGAAATGACACCGGTCCGTCCCCCCGGGGGACGGACCATCTACGAACCTTCGTAGCATGCGTGCCGCCCGGTTTCGAGCCTTCCAATCACCTGGTGGGGATCGGGTTTTGGGACTCGCCAGCGTCCGTCAACAATCGTCATTGGGGCTCACAGCTGAATGCAGCAATGAGATGTACTCAGTGATGTCCTCGGGGTCGCACAAGGTGCGACTGCAGGGGCAGACGACCACCAAGCGGGACGTTCCCGGAGGCACAGGGCCGACGGTTCGCGGGCTGCGCGGGCGCCGCGGCAGAAGCTATGTAGAGCTGCCGCGCATGCCGATCGACGACAGCACCGGAGGTCGTCTTGGCGTCGATTTACGTTGACCCAGTCGATCCTCGACGATGAGAATCGATCTAGCGGATGCCGAAGATGTTGGGACCCCGCACCGTCTTCTATCAGCAGTCCCCTGGGCTGCGAACAGCGTGGGTTGTGTAGGCGTTGCGTTTCGCTTGGCCGCCTTCGCCGAGCGCGACCCGCACGATCATGCCAGCGCTCTCAACTGGTCTTTGCGCACTTCCTTGAGTTCAGAGGACGTTCGTTGTCCTGGCTGCTCGGGGACGAGCCGGGAGTCGGCGTCCACCAGATCGGCCCGAATGGGCTCCCCGCGGCTTGCGCATCATCGTGAGTGGCGGTGCTGGCCGGCAGTTTCCACATCTACGACGACATCAGGTCCAGAACTGATCGAGTGACTCACATTCAGTCGCCGATGGCCCCAGGACTTCTCGGGGCCATCGCCATTTCGGACGCGGAGATCTCGCCACCAATCCCGTCTATTCTTCACCGGGCTGTCACGAGGACGTTGCTCATGACCGGCAGCGTGAGGATTGGTCGCTCGCGCCGTGTCGCTCTGCCAGTTGATCCAGCATCTGAGCCAGAGCGTCGGCAAGTCGGCGCGTACCGGCGATCGCCGCTTCGGGACCGGGCCCGAGCTGCCTGAGATCGGTCAGGTCAAGCGGCGGACCAATGTCGATGGTGACGGTGGGCCGTTTGAACAGTTTCGGGCGGCGGCTGTAGGCCGGCAGGATCTCTTCGGCGCCTCGTTGGGCAACGGGAATGAGCGGCGCTCCTGATTCGATTGCCAGCCGCACAGCGCCTGTCTTGAGTTCCATCAAGCCGCCGTCAGGGTCCTTGGTGATCGTTCCTTCGGGATAGACCACGAGCAGTGCACCGCTGCGAAGTGCCGTCAGGGCGGCGCCGAATCCGTCGGCACCATGAGATCGATCCACCTCCACATGTCCGGCCGCACGGAACCACCTCCCTACGATCTTTTCTTCGAACAGGCTGCTCTTCGCAAGAAACGCCGGGATCCTTCCGTTGGCGAGGACCATCTCGGCGACGAGTAACGGGTCCAGTTTGGAGATGTGGTTCGCGGCGAGTACGGCTGGGCCGCGTGCGGGTATCCGCTCGACTCCACGCCAGTCGCGCCGGCGCACCAGAATCAGAACCGGCTTGCAGATCACGACGGCCACCCACCAGGCAACGCCCCAGTCCGTGTGCCCTCCAGGAGACGTCACAGGATGATTGCCCGGGCCCTGCGAACCACGCGCCGCGCACGTCGCGCATCTGCGGAGGTCATTGTCCTTGGCTCTGCTCTTGTTCGGCGCCGGCGGCGAAGTGACCGGGATCGACCACCACGAAGGTGGCGTCGGCTGATCCGGTCTTCTTGCCGGTTGCATCAGACGCCTCAGCGTGCAGCAGGAGCCGGCGTCCTGTGCGATTCGTGACCTGTACCCGGAATGTGTAGGGATGGTGCAGTAGGAACGGCGCGTGATATTCGACGGTGAGACTGCGCGTGACAGCCAGTGCTCCGACGGTGTAGAGCGAGAAGCCGAAAAGGTCGTCGAAGGCGAGGGCCACAGCTCCACCGTGAGCGATGCCGGGAGCGCCGACCTGGGCCTCGTCGAACGAGTGCACCGCTTCAACGCCTGAGGCGGTGCGAACCGCGCGAAGGTGCAGACCGGCGGAATTGTCTGGCCCGCACCCCGCGCAGTGCGGGGAATGTGGCGGCAGCACCTGGCCGACCTCCACAGTGACCTGACCGGCGAGATGCGCCGCCCATCCAGCGATCAGACCCCCATCGCGGTAGTCGAGCTCTTCGTGCCGGACAACAGATGCGTAGTCGTAGTCGTGGTCCCCCAGTGTCGCCATGTGCGTCGCTCTTTCTTCTCCACGGACTTGATATCGCTCTTGATGCGATCGGTCATCGTGACGGCAGGAGTCGATCAGTGATCACCAGCCAACGACCTGGCAGCAGCCTCCAAGGACTCGACCAGATGCAACTCCAGCTCTGGTAGACGACCAGCGATCAGGACCAGTTGCTCGATCCGAGAGCGTGGTTCGGCGTCGCGTTTGGCCGCGGCGCGCGCGGCGTCGGTCCAGGTCTGCGCACAGCGGGCGGCTTTGGTCGCAAGGTCTGTGGTCGCGGCGTCGCCGGTCAGCCGTGCGACCTCTGCGCAGCCGTCGGCGACCAGACGGCGGAACAGACCGCCGCCGGTTCCTGCCTTTTCAATGAACGCGCCAACGCTGAACAGAAGTATTCCGAGTTCGTCGTCCGGGAGTTCTGCCCAGGTCGCGACGTCTGCGGCGAACAGATCAACGGCCTCCAGGCCTTCAGTACCGAGGGCCGCCGTCGTCGGATCGGCGATGCTGTGGGGCGATGGTTCACGCATGTTGGCGGCGGATTGCCTGAACGCCCCTGCGGCGACTTCCTCGAGGGCGGGAAGCGAGCGGGGCCAGGTGATGCGGTAAGTGCAATGGCGGGTGGGTTGCGGGAACGCCGTGGAGGACCGTGCCCGGGCCAACGCTTCGAGCGGAACTTCCTGGACGTCTGCGCGGTCGTTGTCCACGACGAAGGCGAGCTCCCTCTCCTCGTCGTAGCCGATCACCACGATGTCGTGGCGGCTCATCTGCAGTTGGACCCGCAGGTACGGCAGTTCCGCGATGTCGCCCCACACAAGGCTGGGTCGTCCGGCGTCGAGCTCGTCTCGGACCCACGACCACCCCTCCTCGGGATCATCGGTGGTGAGGACCTGCACCTGCCCACCCAGACGTAGCGGTAGATCTACTTCGAACTCGGCGCCGCGCCCGACCAGATACAGCGGGGGAAAGAGGTCGGTCGATCGGAGGTAGGACAGCCCCAGGGCGCCGCCGAGCGCGAACACCAGACCCTCATCGGGCGGTCCGTCCCATCCCAAGCCGTTCCAGTGCAGCAGGTCGCGCATCGCACCCGAACCGCAGTGCCCTCCCATTCGGTGGGGGTAGTTCTGGATCAGGGTTCTTCGGGGCACGGGACGTCCTTCTCGTATTTGCCGGTTGGTTCAGAGATGCGGGGGTTAGCTGTTCCGGATTCGCTCCAGGTAGGCCTGGCGGGCCCCCATGTCGACGTCGTCGAGGAATACCGAGTCCGTGCCAAGGGCGGAGCCGAGCGCGGTGGCAAGTCGTCCGGGCACGAACTTCATTGCTGCGACCATGCCGCCGGCAACGCGGGTGACGCGTACGAACGGACGGGGTTGCTCGATCAGATCGGCCGTCGCCCGCGCGATCTCCTGCGGCTCGGCGTTACGCAGACCCTTCGCCCCGGACGTTCCAGCGACCAGTTCGGTGTTGGTGAAGGTGGGCCGAACGGTTGACAGGCAGACTCCGGACTTGCGGTACTCCTGGCGGGCCGCCTCAGTGAACCCGATGACGGCGAACTTCGTGCCGCAGTAGGTGGCCAAGCCGGGCACGGAGAGCTCGCCGGCCAACGACGCAGTGTTGATGATGTGCCCGGCGCGCCGCGGCAACATCCGCTGGAGGGCCAGCTTGGTTCCGAAGATCACGCCAAGGACGTTGATCTCCACCTGCCGCCGGGTCACGGTGTCCTCCTCCTCGTGCACGTGCCCGGTGGGCATGATGCCCGCGTTGTTGATCAGCACGTCGATGGGACCGAGTTGCGTCTCGACCATGTCGAGGAAGGCCCGAAAGGAGTCGGGATCGGTTACGTCGAGTCGGGCGACGGAGGAGATGCCGAGCTCATCAGCGGCCTCCTTGGCACGGGCCTCGTCGATGTCGCCGATGGCGACGCGGTGGCCGCGTCCGATCAGTTCCTTGGCCGTCTGGTAACCGATACCGCGGGCTCCGCCGGTGATCGCGATCGTCTTGGCGGGAAAGAGTGTGGGGCGAGTCATCTGATGTGCTCCTGGTGCAGGCCCAGGCGTTGACGCAAGCCGCGACCGGCTACCGTGCGCAACACTCTTCGGGCGATGGCCGTACGCCGGGCGGAGTACGGGTACCACGTGAGTTCTCGTGTCAAGACGGGGAATCGCGGCTCGGTCACCGCTTGCACCCGGCAGTACTTGTGGAGCCCGTCGGCTCCCCCGAGCCGCGCGCCCGTCCCCGACGACTTCCACCCGCTGTGCGGCAGCGTCATCGCGAACAGGTTGCTGAAGACGTCGTTGATGTTGACCGCTCCAGCATCCAGGCGTCGTGCGATGCGCTGGGCCCGAGCGTGGTCACGAGTCCAGACCGTGGCCGACAATCCGTACGGCGAATCGTTGGCCAGTCGGATGGCTTCGTCTTCGTCGGCGACGCGCATCACGGGGATCGTGGGGCCGAAGGTCTCTTCGGTCATGCACGCCATCGTGTGATCGACATCGATCAGGACTGTGGGCAAGTAGTAGTTCCCGGCCTCGCCTCGTCGTCCGCCGGCCACTGCGTTCGCGCCGGACGCTACCGCCTCGCTGACGTGGCGATCGGTGATCTCGACCTGCCTTGCGGTGACCATGGCACCGACATCGTCGCGCGCGCCCACCCCCTGGGTCAGCGACTGCACGCGCTCGGTCAGCCGAGCCACGAACTCCTCGTACACCTGGGCAACCACATAGACGCGCTCGACGGAAATGCAGACCTGCCCTGCATTGAACAAGCCACCCCAGGCGATGCCCTCGGCCGCACGGGCGAGGTCGGCGTCTTCCAGGACGATTGCTGGATCCTTGCCGCCAAGTTCGAGACTCACCGGCTTCAACTGCTCAGCGCAACGAAGTGCGACCGCACGCCCTGTCACTGTCGAGCCTGTGAACTGGACGAAGTCAGCGGCATCCACGACGGCGGAGCCAGTGTCGCTGGCCCCCGTGACATGTGCCAGAACGGGCGGGGCGCCGATCTCGTGCCAGCCTTCGATGACCCGTGCGCAGGTCAGTGGTGTCTCTTCCGAGGACTTCACCAGGACCGCGCACCCGGCAGCCAGCGCGGGAGCTGCGTCCATGAGAAAGAGAGTGATCGGGAAGTTCCAGGGGGTGATCAGGCCGACGAGAGGATGGGGCCGGTAGGTCTTGGAAAGTCGCTTCGGCAGGCTCAGCAGTCCCGCGGACCTGACCCTTTCGTCGGCGAGAAAGTCCTCGGCGTGGTTGGCGTAGTAGGTGATGAATTCGCAGGACGCGGTCGTCTCCACGAGGGCGTCAGGACGCACCTTGCCGGTCTCGGCCTGAAGCAGGTCGGTGAGCTCGTCGGTATGAGCAAGGATCCAGTCCCGCCACTGGTGCAACCATTGTGAACGCTGCCGTGGACCATCCTCGGCCCAGGTAACTTGGGCGAGGCGAAGCTCGGTAGCGATGCGCGTCACGGCGTCACGATCATCTACGGAGATGGTCTCCACCAACCGGCCGTCGGCTGGGTTGCGCACCTCAAGCATGGTCGCTGTGGTTGTTGGGCTCATCGGTCCTCCTGTGGGTGCGCAGACCCGGGTGAAGCGTCAGTTTGGATCTGGCTCGTCGACTTGATGGTGAAAGCGTCGTCAACCGCAGGCGCGGAGGAATCCACCATCGAGCCATAGGTGTGGCGAAGCTCGCTCAGGATCTCGGCCAAGGGCAGGTCGTCGAAGAGGCCACGCTCGTGGACGTACTCCATGTGCTGGATTCCGTCTGCCGTGAAGGCGTGCATGAGTGCGTGGTGCTCACCGTCGAACTCCACCGGAGGAACACCGAAACGAGCACACAGCTCGACGTTGAACGCCGGCGTCGCCTTGAGCCACCTGCCGTCGATGTGGAGACTGCTGTATCCGTGGTAAACGAACAGGTCCGTGCCGCCCATGAGTGTTCGCAGGGTCTGGGTTTGCAGATGGTTGCGGACATCGGCGAAACCCAAACGCGCCGGAATGCCTGCCGCGCGGCACACCGCAGTGAGCAGCACGGCTTTCGGGACGCAGTAGGCGCGACCGGCCTGGAGCACGAAGCTCGCGCGGTAGTGCGCAGGGTCGGCCGACACCGTGTAGGGGTCGTACCAGACCCGGTCGCGGACGGCGGCGAACAGTCGTCTCGCTTTCTCGGTGTCGGTCCTCGCGTCACCGACCGTGGCCGCGGTGAAGTCGCGGACGTCCTCGTGCTCGAAGTCGAGAAATTCCGTCGGCTCCAGGTGGGACGCAAGGATCTGACTCATCGGCGCTCCAGGGTGATCGGCAACCCGTCGACGGGAATCGGTAGTGAGGTGTTGTCCCATCTGACTTCGTAGCCGTCGGGGACCGTCCAGCTGTAGGTGCGCAGCATCTGGTGCAGGATGGCCTTGACCTCCAGGGTCCCGAAGTGGAGACCAATGCACTTGTGCACCCCGCCACCGAACGGGATCCACCCGAAGCGGTGGTGCTGGTCTTCCCGACGCGGCTCACTGAAGCGTCCAGGGTCGAATTTGTCGGGGTCGGTCCAGCATGTCTCGTCGAAGTGATTGGCGGCCGGAGCGATGGCAACCAGCGTGTCTGCTGGAATGTGGCTCCCGGCAATCTCGACGTCCTCGACGGTCTTGCGCATGACGATCGGCACTGGCGCCACCAGGCGCAGCGTTTCCTTGATCACCAGATCGAGAGTCGCCAGCGACTCCAGGTCGACGATGTTCGGGGTCCGGTCGCCGAGTCGGTCGGACTCGGCCCTGGCCTGCTCCTGCCACCCCGGGTGCTTGGCGAGGAAGTAGGCGGCCGCCGCAGTGGTGATGGTCGAGGTGTCGTGGGCGGCCATCATCAAGAAGATCATGTGGTTGATGACGTCCTCATCGGTGAAGGCGTCCCCTTCGGCGGTCTGCGCATGGCACAGTCCCGCGAACAGGTCGCCGCCCTGACCCTCGCGGGCAGCAGGCAGATGTTGTGCGAAGTAGGCCTCCAGCACCGCTCGCCCACGCACACCAGCTCGCCAGCGTGTCCCGGGCAGCGGTATCCGCACGATCGAGCTGGCTGCCCGTACGGTCGACACGAAGGCGTCGTTGATCGCATCGGTGTCCTGGTTCCCGCCGCGCCCCGCCATGAAGACGTCCGTGGCAACGTCGAGAGTCAGGCTCTTGAGCAGGGGGTAGAGCCGGTTGGACGTGCCGGCGGTCCAGCCTTGGATGTTCGCCTCGACGGTCGGTCCGAGTTGGTCGACGTATCCGGCAAGCCGGTCACGGGTGAACGCCTCCTGCATGATGCGTCGATGCATCTTGTGTTCGTCGAAGCTCATCAGCATCAGGCCACGGTGGAAGAACGCGTCGATGAGATAGGTCCAACCGTCCTGGGAAAAGGACCTCGCTTTGGTGGTCAGTGCTTCTTGTGTGGCGTCGGGGCCGGCCACCGCCACCACCTTGGTGCCGAACGCCCCCATCCAGGACACCGGACCGAAGCGCCTGTATCGGGCACGCGTGAAGTCCGACCCGAAGCGGATGTAGTCGACGGTGTGTCCGAGGAGAGGGAGTCCGGCGGTCCCTCGGACGGGCTTGAGTCCGGAGCCTTCCGGAACTGGGGCGAGCTCGTGGACCGGCCACCGGTCGCTGGCCTCGCGCAGGGCCGCGTCCCATCTACTCGGTAGCGACGCCAGGAGCAACGACGAGAGCCGGTCGCGCCTCTTCGTGATTGCTCGTGGGAGGAGGTTCGTCACTTGATGTCCTGTCTATGAGCGTTCCCGGTGGTCAGCAACGGAGGCGTACTACGCCGCTCGGCCTACCCGCGTATGTCGGTCAGATCTGGGACAACCAGCTCCGCCCGTCCCAGCAGCGGAGCACCTTGCGCCAGGAGCCGCTTGGTCAACATGAAGTCACGGGGACGGTTCACGCAGTCCGCGGCGATCAGCACACCGTGGCGGAGGTAGAAGCAGGTGAAGTCGCGGTCTTGACGGGGATCACCGCTGAGCACGACTTCGTCGTAGCCGGTGTTGAGTCCGGCGATCTGGAGCTTGACGTCGTACTGATCTGACCAGAACCACGGAAGCGCAGTGATTTCTTTGGCCTTCCCGCAGAGGGTGGCGGCGGCCACCTTGGCTTGCTCCCCCGCGCTCGGTACGCACTCGAGACGAACTCGACGACCGTGACTGGCCATGGTGCGGCTCGTGCAATCGCCGGCCGCAACGATGCCGGGGTCGCTCGTGCGGGCTCGATCGTCAATCGCGATGCCGTTGTCGACAACCAGTCCTGATGCCGAGGCGAGTTCGGTGTTCGGCTCAACACCGATGCCCACGATGACGAAGTCAGCAGGAATTGATTCGCCGCTCGACAGGAACACTTCGCGGACCTGGGTGTCCCCGGCGATGGCCTCGACAAGTGCATTCGTCCGAATGGAGACGCCCGCATCTCGGTGGATCCGCTCGAAGAATGCTGAGACCTCGGGGGCCGTCACTCGTTCGAGGACACGCCCGGTCGCCTCGAGCACCGTGACATCGAGCCCCAACGCGCGCAACGACGCGGCTGTCTCCAGCCCGACGTAGCCCCCACCGACGATGACGGCTCGCCGTCCGGGCGAGGCGGCTCCACGGATCAGCTCGACGTCCTTGGCGGTGCGCAGGTAGTAGACACCGCCAAGTAGGGCGCCCGGCACGAGAAGTCGTCGCGGCCGAGCACCGGTGCACAGGGCAAGCTTGTCGTAGCCCAGCGACTCGCCGTTGCCCAGCACCAGGTGACCAGCGGTGCGGTCGATCGACTTGATCGTTGCATCCAGAAGCTGGATCTCCTGCTTGGCGTAGAACGCTGCGCTACGGATCGCCAGATCCTCAAGGGTGCTCTTGCCCGCCAGCAGGGCCTTCGACAGGGGCGGGCGTTGGTAGGGCAGCGCCGACTCATCGCCCACCAGGACGACCTCCCCGGTCCACCCCTCCTGGCGCAGACTCGCCGCGAGCTGCGCGCCGGCATGGCTTGCGCCGACGATCACCGCTCGCTGCCCGGTCATGCGCCGGCCTTCGGGGTGAGACGGACCATCAACTCACTGATGCCACGTACGAAGTTTGACTGCACGTACTCCGGCTCGCCCACCACCTCGATCTCCTCGAAGCGCGGAAGCAATTCCTCCCACAGGACCCGCAACTGCAGCTCGGCCAGCCGGTTCCCCATGCAGCGGTGGACGCCGAACCCGAAGGAGATGTGGTTGCGCGCGTTGGCACGGTCGATGATCAGCTCATCAGGCCGATCGAAGACGGCGGCGTCGCGGTTGCCCGAGGCGTACCACATCACGACCTTGTCGCCCTCACGGATGAACTGGCCGTTCAGGATGGTGTCGACCTTGGCGATCCGGCGCATGTAGGCGAGCGGAGTCTGCCAACGGATGACCTCCGAGACCATGTTGGGGATAAGGTCAGGGTTGGCCTTCAGCTTCTCGAACTGATCCGGGAACTGGTTGAGCGCAAGGACACCACCACTCATCGAGTTGCGGGTCGTGTCGTTGCCTCCGACGATCAGCAACACCAGGTTTCCGAGGAACTCCATCGGGCGGTCGATGAGGTCCTTGGTGTTCTCGTTGCTCTGCAACATGGTGATCAGGTCGAAGCCGGGTTCCTCCCCGGCAGCAGTCCGGGCGGCCTTGTCGTGCCAGAGGGCGCTCAGACCTCCCGCCATGTCACGCATGCCACGGAAGACCTCATCGTTGTCCGAGGGACCACCGTTGGCTTGCTCCATCGAGGACGCAAGATCTGACCAGTAGACGAGCTTGTCACGCTGCTCGTAGGGGAAGTCCAGCAACGTGGCCAGCATGCGCGCAGTCAACTCGACCGAGACGCGCTGCACCCAGTTGAACGGCTCACCCACCGGGAGTTCGTCCAGCACCTCGCGAACGCGCTCTCTGATGAGCCCCTCCATCTCGCGCAGATTCTTCGGTGCGACGACGCCTTGGACCGCCTGCCGCTGCAGGTCGTGCCGCGGCGGATCCATCGCGATGAACATCTCGATGTCGAGGAACCGTGGTGGCACGCCGATGACGATCAGGGGTTCGGCAGAGAACGAGTCATGGTCCTTGTCGACCGCGATGATGTCGGCGTGCCGGGTGACAGACCAGAACGGGCCGAAGGGACTGTTGGGCTGGTAGTGCACGGGGGCTTCGGTGCGCAGACGCTCGAAGTAGGACTTCCAGCGACCCTGCCGGTACATGAACGGATTGCTCATGTCGATGTCGGCGAGGTCGATCTCCTCGACCGGCGGGATGGGGCGCTCGACAAACATCTTCTTGCCATTGGTCCCCGTGACCCACCTCCTGGTCTTGTCGTAGAGATGTGCGCCCTGAATCTGCCGCTCCATCGGGATGGTTGCCTGGACCTTGGCGGTGACCGCCTCAGGAATTTTCATCACTTCTGCCCGTTCTCGCTGGTCACATCTGGAATTCGGGGAGTCGGACGGTCAGCCCGTCCCATGCGTCACAGACCGCCATTTGGCACGACAGTCGGGAGGTCGGTTCACGCTCGGGGTTCATCGCGAGCATCTGCTCCTCATCGGGGCCGGAGAGCCCGACCCGCTCGGACCACTGAGGGTCGACAATGACGTGACAGGTTCCGCAGGCAGCTTCCCCACCGCAGTCGCCGTCGACGCCGGGCACCGCGTTGTTGGTCGCGACCTGCATCAACGACTGCCCCGCGTCCAAGGACGCCGTGTGCGTCTCGCCGTCGTGCGACACGAACATCACCACTGCCATGATCAACTCCTGATGCGTCGTAGGGAGGGCACAAGGCCTTGGGTCAACTCTTGCCGCGGACGCCGGTCGTGGCTATGTTCGCCCGGGCCAGTTAGTTGTGAGTTCGGCTCAGGGAAGCGGGTTCGATGAACCTCAATGAAGCGGGAGTGCCCTACACGGCATTCGCGCAGCTGCTCGAGAGCCAGGCACTTGGAGCGGGCGCTGTGGCACGGTTCCGCGCCATCATGGCCCGTGAGGGCGTCACCGAGGCGACCTTGCTGCAGCACGACGGGCAGATCCCAGTGCGGTGGTTCCGGGAGGTCTACCCCACGCTCGATGCCCACCACGCCACCGAACTCGGCCACACGTTCGCAGAACAGGCTCAACTGACCTCGTTCGGCCCTTTGAGTCTCCCCTTGATCAGCGCAGGATCCGTGGCCGAGATCATGGAACTTCTCACCTACCTGCCCTTGATCACGACAGCCGTCACCACACGGTTCCACCCGAACGACGAGGGCCTCACAGTCGGGCTCACGGGTCATATCGGCGATCCGGATCTGGATTGTCTGCTCGTTACCTACTGCGGCTCGGCACTGCGGAGATTGATCCAGATGCTCGTCGGCGACGGGTCGACCGTCAGACTGCACACCAGTTGGCCAGCGCCCGCGTCCGTGACTCAGCACGAAGCCTCACTGGACGGGCACCTGGTCTTCAAGTCTCCGATGACATTCCTCCACGTGCCCACGGAGACGCTGAATGAGGTCTGTCGGTTCTCCGACCCGGTTGCATATCGCCTCGCGATTGCCGATCTCCGGGAGTCCCTCGAGCACAGGATCGGGCCGACGTCCTACTCGAGCAGGGTACGGATCTCCCTGGACGAGGCTCTTGAACTGAAGACGTGCCAGACGGTCGCCGATGAGCTGTCGATGTCTGCCAGCACCCTCAAGCGGCGCCTCCAGGAAGAGGGCACCACATTCCGCGACCTGCTCGAGACGTCATTGCTGGAGCGCGCCACGCTACGCCTGCTCGACCGATCCATGTCGATCAGCGAGATCGCGGTCGAGCTCGGGTACAGCGACCTCACCAACTTCTCGCACGCCTTCAAGAGGTGGACTGGTCAGTCTCCGAGGCAGTTTCGAGAATCCAGTCACAGTTGGTAGCTGAGACCTTCCGGACGGGCACGCTGATGTCGAACACGGCAGCGGCGGGGAAGGTCGGTTCATTGCGGTTGGCGGTGCCGATCGCTGCCATCGGTCAGGACGGTCGTCCCGGACCCTTGAAGTGCTCGAAGTCAACGGTGACGAAGAGGGCACCCGACCTCGCGACCAAGGCACCGTCGGAGGCCTGGAGGGTGGCGGCCATGTGAATCTTGCGTCCAGCACGTTCCGCGATGCTGGCTTGAAGCGTGTATTCGAGGCCCAGCAGCACCGGGCTCAGGTACTCGACGTCGAGCTTGCGGGTAACGGCGAGGTCTCCGATGGAGTACAGCAGGAATCCGAAGAGATCGTCGAAGACAGTGGCCACTGCGCCACCGTGCGCGATGCCGGGTGCACCCACGTGGCGAGCGTCAAAGGTGTGGGTGGCAACCACCGTGTCGGGGGCGTTGCGGGTCACGACCAGGTGGTGGCCATGTGGGTTCTCCGCGCCGCACCCGAGACAGTGGCTGTGGTGCGATGGCAGGGTCGCCCCGACTCCGCGGGAGACGTCTGGGTCTTGTCGCCATCCGGCGAGCAGGTGGTCGAAGGTGTTCTCACCCATTACGCGTGGGTCTCATCGAATGTGCGTGGCGCCAGTCCGTCGAAGAGGAGTCGCGCTACGGCGTCGGCGATGCTTTCCATCGGCCGTTGACTTCCGACCACTGCCTCCATCAACCCAGCGACCGTGACCGCGCCGAAGATCATGACCGCGTCGGACATCGTGTCCTCCGACGGCAGCAGCGAACCGTCGTCGGCGCCGTCACGGAGCAGCTGTTCGACGGGTTGGTAGAAGGCTGCACTGAGGGCACCGGCGAGTTGAGGGAGGCGGGTTGCGCGACCGAGATCGCCGACCAGGGCTCGGCACGAAGCCGGGTTCTGGAGCATCACGCTCAGCTGGGCACGGATCACTCGCGTCAGGCGTTCCCGCGCGGTCCCTTGACTCTCGACCGCGACACCGACCTCAGCTGCGATGGCCGTCAGCAGGTCGTTGAGCAGGAACGCGAGAATTTCGGCCTTCCCTCTGAAGTGGTAGTAGAGCGTGGAGACGGGTATCCCGGTGACTTCTGCGATGTCCTCGATCTTGGTGTCGTCCAGTCCTCGCTCCGCGATCAGTTCCGAGGCTGCGTAGATCTTGCTGGCTAGTTGTACCGGCAGTGGCTTCATCGGTCCTCCCATGACGCGATCATCCTATGTTTTTGCAGAATTTTGTGTTGGAATCGGATTCCAACATTAGATGCCAAGGAGATCGGCCCATGCCAGCGCCTGTTCGCGGGAACCCGGTCACGTGGCTGTCGAGCACGGCCCTGAAGTTCCCTGCGCTCACTGTCGCCATCTGGCTGGCACTGAGTGCAGTTCTGGTCGTCGTTCCGCCGAGCCTTGAAGACGTTGTCGAACGAGGCACGACCGCATTCCTGCCTGACGGGGCGCCGAGCGTGCGTGGCCTGGACGCGATGGGTTCTGCGTTCGGCACGGGAAAGGCGGAGGCCTACGCGTTCATCGTCCTGGTCAACGACGACGGGCTGAGCAAGGCCGACGGGGCCACCTATCGGCGTCTCGTGGCCGGGCTCGATGCCCATCCGGATGAGGTGGTCGAGGTCCAGGACTATCTGGAGCAACCTCAGTTGCGGACTGTGTTGACCAGCAAGGACGGCCGCGCCACCTACATCCCAGTCGGGTTGAAGGCCCCTATCGGGTCGCCTCGGTCGAACGAGGATGTGGCGCTCCTACGCGGCATCGTCGATGACGCGGGCACTGCCCCGGGCACGAAGGTCCACATCACGGGCGACCCGGCGACGGTGGCTGACCTGACCACGGCGGTCGAGGAGGCCTCGGACAGGATCCACCTCATCAGCGTCGGCTTGCTGGTGCTGATCCTGGCGCTGATCTATCGGCGACTGGTCACCGTGCTGATTCCGCTGGTCACTATCGGGGTGGCCCTGGTCTGCACACGGGGCGTGCTGTCGATCCTCGGTGAGTCGGGGCTCGCACTGTCGTCGTACACCTCGGCGTTCGTGATGGCCATCGTGCTCGGTGCTGGCACTGACTACTCGGTGTTCCTGATCAGCCGGTTCCGGGACGAGTACCGTGACACCGGCCAGGTGGCGACGGCGATCCAGACGGCCACGACGCGGATCGGGACCGCGCTGGTCGCCTCCGCTGCCACGGTGATTCTGGGCGCGAGCACGTTGATCGCGGCCAAGCTCGGCATCTTCTCCACCACCGGTCCGGGGATGGCGATCGCGGTCGCAGTGTCCCTGGCGGCCACCCTCACCCTCACTCCCGTCCTCATTGCCTGGACCGGCACCCGGATCGGACCTGCGCCGGCGATCCGCCCCGAGTCCCTGTGGAGCAGGGTCGGCACGCTCGTCGCAGCACGACCCGCTCGGGTGCTCGTCGGCAGTGTCCTGTTCCTGGGAATCCTGGCAGCGTTCCTGCCCACGATGACGCTGTCGTTCAACACCCGGGCAGCTCAGCCCTCAGACACGCCGAGCAACATCGGAAACGCTGCACTGACCAAGCACTTCGCACCCAACGAGACTCGGCCCGACTACATCTTGGTCACGGCGCAACGCGACATGCGCAACCCGAAGGACCTGGCCAGCCTCAACACCCTGAGCCGTGCCATCGCCAAGGTCCCGGGGGTGACCTCGGTACGCAGCATCACCCAGCCCAGCGGCGAGCCGTTGTCGCAAGCACAGATCAGCAAGCAGCTCACCACCCTGGCAAAGCAGTTGAACAAGGCGGACCGCAAGCTCACCAAGGCACAACCCGGCCTGATCGAACTCAGCGACGGAGCCGCCGAGCTGGACCGAGGCGCCAACAAGTTGGCCGACGGCAGCGTGCAGGCCGTGGACGGCGTCGACCAGTTCGTCACCGGCCTGACCGAACTCAACGAAGGGCTGGAGACTGCCGCAGACAACACCGATACCGCTGCGTCTGGCGCAGGCGACCTCGCCGAGGGCGCACTCCAGCTCGCCCGTGGGCTTCAGAGCGCGCATGACAAGGCCACCCTCGGGGTCGAGGGACTCAAGGCGATCGAGCAGGCGCTTGCCAAGGACCTCCTGTGCGGTGTCGACCCGGTCTGCAATAAGGCGAGAAAGGGACTCAAGCAGATCGTCGATGCCCAGGACGAACAGCTCCTCGGCGGCCTCCAGGAAGCTGCTGACGCCGCCCTGAGCATCGCGAATGGACAAAGCACCCTCGCCGACGGACTCCGCAAGCTCCACGGCGGCCTGGTCCGCGCAGAGAAGGGCAGCGGACAACTCGCCGACGGGCAGAAGGTCTTCCGGACCAAGCTCCTCCAACTCGCGACAGGGACCGAAGAGCTCGCCGCAGGAACCAGTGCGCTGAGCCCGGGCATCAATCAGCTCGCAGACGAGACCTCCCGACTCACCGACGGACTCGACCAGGCAGGCACCTACCTCTCCGACGTGGGCGCACAAGCCAACACTGCGGATGCCGGCGGGTTCTACCTCCCCGCCAGCGCGCTCGAGAACCGGGACTTCGCGCTGGCCCGCACAACGTTCCTCAGCGCCGACGGTCGGGTCGCCCGGATCCAGATCAGCGGCGAGACCGACCCGCTCAGCGTCGATGGCGTCGACCGCTACACCGTCACCCGCGATGCCGCAGCACGAGCCATCCGCGGCACGACCCTGGCTGACGCCGACCTGCTCGCGACAGGAGCCGGCGGGCTGGGAGCAGACCTCCAGGACTACCTCGACCACGACACCCGTTTCGTGGTCGGACTGGTCCTTCTCATCGTGTTACTCATCCTGATCCTCACCCTCAGGTCACTGATCGCTCCCGTCTACCTGCTGGCCTCGGTGATCTTGTCCTGCGGCGCGGCACTCGGCCTGACCACCTTGTTCTGGCAACACCTCATGGGGCAGAACATCGAGTTCAACGTGCCCGTCATCACGTTCGTCCTCTTGGTCGCCGTCGGCGCCGACTACAACATCCTGCTGATGAGCCGGATGCGAGAAGGAGGCCTGAGCCTCAGCCGACGCGACGTTGCTGATGCCGTCACCGCCACCGGCCCCGTCATCACCTCGGCCGGCGTCATCTTCGCCAGTGCCTTCGTCGCGCTGATCGGCTCGTCCGTGCACGGACTGGCTCAAACCGGATTCGCCGTCGCAGTCGGACTCCTCCTCGACACATTCGTTGTCCGCACCCTCGTTGTCCCCGCGTGCGCCGCCCTGCTCGAGGAGCACAACTGGTGGCCCACGCGACCCGGCACTGGTGAGGCCAGCGAGTCCGCGTGATCGCCGATCGAGAGCAGAAGGGACACCTCAGGATGAGCCAACCCGTCAGGATCTACGACCCGTTCGACCCACAGGTCCAACAGGACCCGTACCCGGTCTACGAGCAGTTGCGAGACGAGGCCCCGGCGTACTGGGCCGAGGACGCCAACACTTGGGTCCTGAGCCGTTACGACGACGTCTCCGCGGCTCTCGCCGCTCCAGAGACCTTCTCTTCGGCCAAGGGGATCTTCCCGTCGCCACCCGGCGTCGATCAGTCGGACCTCTTCCTACCGATGCTGATCATGACCGACCCACCACGGCACGCCCAGCTGCGCGCCCTCGTCAGTCGGGCCTTCACGCCGCGACGCATTGCTTCGATGGAGACCTCAATCCGGCAGACCACTGACCACCTTCTCGGGCAGATCAACCCGGGCCCATGGGACTTCGTCTCCGATTTCGCGGGACCCTTGCCTGCGATCGTGATCGCCGAACTGGTCGGGGTTCCCGCCGACGACCGCGAACAGTTCCGGGCATGGTCATCGACCCTCGTGCAAGCGAACCCGATCCACGGAGCGCGCGATGGTCTTGCCGCAGCCGCGTCGCTCTACGAGTACTTCGCCGGCTTCCTCGCCGAAAGACGCCGCACACCCAGGAGAGACCTGATCTCCGATCTGGTCCATGCCGAGGTCGAGGGCGAAAGACTCACTGACGACGAGGTGTTGGGGTTCTGCCTGCTGCTCCTGGTGGCCGGCCACGAGACCACGACGAACCTCCTTGCCAACAGCATGGCCATCCTCACAACCCGTCCCCAGGACCGAGCCCGGATGGCACACGAGCCTGCGGTCCTGGCCTCGGCAATCGAAGAACTGCTGCGCTACGACTCCCCCGTTCAAGGACTCTCGCGGACCCTGACCCGTGACATCACCCTCCACGGCGAGACGCTCCACTCCGGGCAGACAGCCCTGCTCCTCTTCGGCTCCGCCAACCGTGATCATCGAGCGTTCGCCAACCCCGACGAGTTCCAGGTCGAACGCGAGCCGGGACGCCAAGTCGCCTTCGGGCGAGGACCTCACTTCTGCCTCGGAGCCGCCCTCGCCCGCATGGAGACACGGATCGCTCTTCACGCCTTGCTCAACCACACGTCCTTCAAGTGGTTCGCCGATTTACCCGCCGCCAAACGACTTCACTCCGGCCCCATCCGCGGCTACGCATCACTTCCCGTGCAGTAACGGACCCAATCAACGACAGCGAAGGAGGTACCGATGAAGGCCGAGCCCAAACCGAGTCGCGCCAGCGTCCTGCACGCGGTCATCGACACCACGCTTGCCCGACGAGACGGGCAGATCCCTACCGACATCGAGGGTATCGACAACTTCTTCGACGGCATCGAGGACCTTGCAAGCGCACTCCTTCTACGTTGGCACACACGCCTGATCGCATCGCTGGAACGCGGACTGTCCGATGAACCCGAGGATCGCGAGGAAGCCGTCATCGAGGCATGGCGCCACGCCACCTGGATCTACTGGGGCGTGCGAATGGTGATCGACGAACTGACGGAGAACCCACCGACCGAGACCATTGCCGAAGCCGTCCGCATGACCGCCCGCAACGACTGGGCAGCCATGGCCATCGCCGCCGGCCTGGCCAGCGGGTTCGACGAACCCGCCGCCCGCGTCGGCCATCGAATGGAGCTGGAGGCACGCCGCCGCAACCAGCTCGAGCGCAGCACGGCCCGGGACCCGCACGAACGAGGGTTTCTCATCAGACTCAAGGACGCGATCATCGGCCGCGCCTCGACCTCACCGCTCTCCGATACCTAGTGTCCAAGTTCCTGGGGAGTCGGGCCAATGTCATTCGCCGAAGCCACTGATCCGCGCGGCGGGCCCTAATCGAGCCTAGGAGCGGCCGGGGTTGGCGCGTTCACGCCGTCACCAGGTCCCGCGCCGGGACGTAGATGTTCCGGCGGCTCAGCCAGTCAGGCGTCTGTGCGCGGACCCGGTCCGGGGTGAGGAACGGGTGCTCGGGTGTCCACGGCGTGGGCAGCGATGAGCGGATCGACCAGGCCGGCGCGTCGAGTCCTGCCGACTCGAGTTCGTGAGCGACGACCGCAGCCAGCAATGCATCCCACTCGGCCGATCCGACCGAGGCGGGCTCGGCCGCCCATGAATCGAGGAGGATCTGGCGCAGTGTGTCGTCTTGTTCGCCGACGATCGCGTTGAGGTGGTCGCGGCCCTGGAGGAGCATCCGCCAGATCCACTCCCTTTCGCCGGCGAGGAAGTAGCCCCGCATCGCAGCAGCGGTGGCAGGCGCCGACATCAACCCACGGGCTTTCGCGGCGCCGAGAGCACGACCGAGCCGCTGGGCGCGGATGAGGAACTGGGCGAAGGGTCGGGTGTCGCCGGTGAGGTAGGTCGAGAGCCGCGGCGCCGAGGTCCCCAGTGCCCGGGCGAAACCGGCTTGGGAAAGGCCGCTGATGGTCACCGCGTCTCGCAGGAGGGTGATGACCTCGGCGCTGTCGCGGTCGAGTGGCTGTCCCATGCCCGGATTCTACCATTATCTAACTCGGTAACGGCTTCCCTCGCATCGATGCAACCAAGCTCCTCAGCGATCGGTCAGAGGTCCTTCGTGGCCAGGCTCGACAGGGCTTCGGCTATGACCTTGTCGCGGTTCTCGGCCGCGTGCTGATAGCGCAACGCTGCGCCGGCAGTGGAGTGTCCGAGGCGGGACATCAGTTCGGCCAGGGTTGCGCCAGTGCTGGCAGCCAGGACCGCTCCGGTGTGGCGAAGATCGTGGAACCGGAGATCAGGTCGACCGGCGGCCTCCCGGGCCTTGTAGAAGACCCTGTAGAGGGTGGCGGGCGCCAGGTGCTTCGTTGGGTCGCCAGCGGCAGGGAACAGGAGGCCATCGCGGCCTCCGGTGATGTTGTCGCTCAGGTGCGCCTTCACGACGGGGAGAAGGTGCGGTGGAATCGAGACGTCGCGCGTGCCCGCGTCTGACTTCGGCGTGCCGATGATGGACTCGCCCTTCACGCGGACCACGGCTCGGCGGATCTTGACGACGCCGTTGATCACGTCGAAGTCGTGGCGGCGTAGTTCGGTGATCTCTCCGAAGCGGAGTCCGCACCATGACGCGAGCAGGATCATCAGCCGGTAGCGCTCAGGCATCGCCTTCGTCAGTGCCTCGAGCTCAGCCAGGGTCGCAGGGGTGATCTGCTTGACGCGTTTCGTGTTGGCCGCGCCGCGAATGTGACAGGGATTGAAGTCGATCAGACGACGTTGCACGGCGTCGCCCAGGATCGTCCTGAGCAGGCCATAGGCATGTGCAGTGGCGGTCGGGGTCGCCTCCCCCATCCGGTAGTGCCAATCGTCGATCAGATCGGCAGTCACGTGCTTCAGGGCGACGTCGCCGAACGTCGGCAAGATCCGCGCGTCGAGAATCTGGCGATAGTGATAGCGAGTGCGCGGCTTCAACTGACGATGCGTGAGCCAGCGCTCGGCGTGCTCCCCGAACGTGAGTGGCTTAGTCGTCCTAGGCGGCGTCCAGTCCTCGTTGTTGATCTCGCGACGCCGATCGGCGAGCCACGCCTCGGCATCCTCAGCCGTCTCGAATGTCACCGATGCCTTGTGCCGGACTAGGTCGGGACCGAGGTAAGACGCCTGATAGCGCTTGCTTGGAAGCTTCCTGATCGCTCCGAACCCGCGCCTGCGTGGCATGCCCACTCCCCATTTTCGTGCAACAACGTGCAACAAGGATGGCAAAACCCGTGCATTTCTGTCCAGATGCAAAAGCGATACTGGATCCTGTTTCCGCAGGTCAGGGGCGTTTTGTCCACTAATGTCCAGTATCGCCGCATCCCGTGAAACAAGATTCAAACCCAGTATCGCCCACCAGCACTACGAACAGCCCCGACCTGCGGACACGCAGGGTCGGGGCTTCTTCGTTCTCCGGCGGCCCACCTCGACCCGCCCCTCTGACGTCATACGAACCGGCCGCGATGGCGCTCGGTCCGCATGACGTCCACACGGTCACCGATCGGGTGTGGCGACCACACCGAGGTCATCCACGGACGGCACGAAGTAGTAGGCGCCGGTCAGTGGACGGGTGTAGCGGGTCAGTGCGTCCCGCGGCCCGTCCAGACCGGCCATGCTGCGCAGCATCGCGTGCAGGGTGGACCGGGTGGCGCTGAAGCCGACGAACATCGTGCCGTGGTCGAGCACGGTGCCGTACGCCGTGTTGCGGCGCAGGATCGTGCCGTACTCGTCCTGGTCGGTCCTCGCCGCGTGGGACGTCGCGGGGCGGTCGTCGAGCTCGACGCTGTCGGCCTTCGTGCGTCCGATCACGGCCTCCTGGTCGGTGACGCCGAGGCTCATCCAGTCGGCCGTCTCGTGGGCCCACTGCTGCAGCAGCAGGACGGACCCGCCGGCGCCGGGCTCCCCCGGCGCGACCAGGACGCGGCTCGGGGCCTCGGACTGCTTGGGGTTCTCGGTGCCGTCGATGAAGCCGGTCAGGTCGTAGTCGCGGTGGTAGGACCAGCCCATCGTCTCGGCGACCAGCACGGCCTTGCCGGCGAGTGCGGTGACGATCTCGACGCCGCCGTCGAAGACCGCGTCCGGCGCCGGTCCTGAGATCCACACCCCGATGTCGTGCTGGGTGGCGGGCAGGGTGAAGCCGTCGGGGCCGACGACCGGCTCGGTGAAGCCGGTGACCTCGGCGGGCATCCGGCCGGGCGCCACCGTGGCCCACAGCTCGGGCCGGAACCCCGCCACGAGGTTGACCGCCTGCATCGAGGTCTCGCTCAGCAGGTGGTCGGCGACGGCAGCGACCACGTCCGCCGCGACGGCTCCGGGCGCGAGGTCCAGCTCGAAGTAGCCGTGGGCGGACGTGCCGAAGGCGAAGATCCCGTTCTGGGGGACACCCATGTGCGCTCCTTGTGGTCGTTGTCCGGACCGCCGGTCGCCATGATCCTAGGCTCCCGGTCGTGACCGACGAGACGCACGACGACCGGGTCCGGGCATGGGAGCGACACAGCGAGGTGCCGCTGCTCCTGCTCGCGGTGGCCTTCCTGGTCGCCTACGCATGGCCGATCCTCGACCCGCGGCTCGAGCCCGACCTGGAGACGACCCTGACGGCCGTCTCCTGGACGGTCTGGGCAGCCTTCGCCATCGACTTCGGCATCCGGGTCGCCCTGGCCAAGCATCGTGCCTCCTACGCCCGCCGGCACTGGTACGACGTCGCACTGATCGCGCTCCCGATGCTCCGCCCGCTTCGCCTACTGCGCGCCTTGGCGTTCGCACGGATCCTCAACCGGACCTTCACCCGCAACCTGGCCGGGCGCGTCACGACGTACGTCATCGGCACCGCACTCGCAGCATGTGCCCTCGGGGCGATCGCCGTGCTGGACGCCGAGCGGGACGCTCCGGACGCCAACATCACGAGCATCGGCGACGCGCTCTGGTGGGCGACCACCACCGTCACGACGGTCGGCTACGGCGACCGCTTCCCCGTGACCACGGAAGGACGGCTGATCGCCGTGGCGCTCATGGTCGTGGGCATCGCCGTCGTCGGCTCGGTCACCGCAGCCGTGGCGGCATGGCTGGTCGCCAACGTCGAGCGCGAGGCGTAGGGGCCGGGACCCCGTCCCGGCAGTTCGCGCCGTGGGAAGAGGTCAGCGCTCGCAGGCGGTGCCGTCGCGGTCGCGGTCGAGGTTCCTGTAGTTGGCCGAGTAGACCCTCTTGGCCCGGGCCGTCGTCGAGGGGCGGCCGTAGCCCTGGCGGACCTGCTTGGCCGCCGCCGTCGCGCTCTTGGCGACGCCGTGCGGGTAGACGCGGGTGAGCTTGGCGCAGCTGGAGTAGGTGAGGCCGGCAGCGTCGGCCTGCGGCGCGGAGAGCGCGACGACGGGGAGGGCGAGGGCGGTGGCGGCGACGGCCGAGACGATGCGTCGGGAGATCATGCCGGGAGGCTAGGGGGCCCGGCCCAGCCGCCGCAGCGAAATGGTGAGGGTTCGTCCGAACGTCCCGTGTGCACCCACCCGGACGGACCATCGAGGGACCGTCCCTCTCATCCGAGGGTCGCTGATTGGCCGGGTTTTCCGGACAGGATCGCCCTCCGCTGGGACAGTCAAGGAGCATGGAGCCGCAGGACGTCACGGGGCTCGAGCTCGACCGGCTCGCCCGCCGGCTGCTGGCTGCGCACGGCTGTGCCGACTACGTGATGAGCGACCCGGCCGTCGCCGCTGTGCTGGACGAGGTACGCACCGGCGACACGGCGCCGTTCGTGCGGCAGCTCCTGCGGTGGGTGGGACACGGCTGTTGCGAGCTGGGCCGGCTGGCCGGACGGCGCGGGCGTGCGTTCGAGCTGACGGCCCTGGCCGACGAGGCAGGCGAGTACGGCGTCCCGGCCGGCCTGGCGCGTCAGCTGGTCTGTTGCCTGCACCTGATGGAGCTGCCCGAGGAGCTGGCGGGAGGCGAGCTCGACCGCGCGATCGCGGCCCTGCTGTCGTCGTACGGCGTCAGCGCGATCCTCGGCACGAGTGGGTTCTTCGTCCTCGTCGCGATGCGGGCGGCCGAGCTCGAGCCGGGCCCGGCCACGCACCAGCAGGTGATGGCGCGCTGGTTCGTCGCGGAGGAGTGCGGTCGCTGCGGCGACTGATCCCCCACCGGCTCGCCCCGTGACGGTCCCGTGAAATGTGGCGGCACGACCCCATGTATCACTGTCGCCCGCCCGCGGATCCGGTTAGACAGGACACCAGACCGCCGGGCAACGGGCCCGGCCCCACCGCAGGAGCCTCCCCATGTCGCGCTCTCGGATCCTCTCCCCCGTCACCCGGCTCGCCCTGGCCGCCAGCGCGCTGCTGGTCGTCGTCCTCGGCCTGCAGCCCGCACCGGCCCAGGCCGCCACCACCTTCTCCGGCACGATCGCCCAGGGCATCGCGCAGATCCCGACGGCGGCGGAGAGCAACTCCGGCTACGACCGGGCCCTGTTCCCGCACTGGGTCGACGCCAACGGCGACTGCCAGAACACCCGCGCCGAGGTCCTCATCAGCGAGGCCGACGCCGCCGTCACCTACACCTCGTCGAGCAAGTGCACGGTCGCCAGCGGTCGGTGGTTCTCCTACTACGACCGAGCGACGTGGACGAGTGCCGCCGACATCGACATCGACCACATGGTCCCGTTGGCCGAGGCGTGGGGGTCCGGTGCACGCAGCTGGACGACCTCGCGCCGGCAGGCGTACGCCAACGACCTCGGCGACTACCGCACGCTCGTCGGCGTCACCGACAACGTCAACCAGTCCAAGGGCGACCAGGATCCCTCGACGTGGCTGCCGACCTACGACAAGTGCCGCTACGTCGCCGAGTGGGTGGCGGTGAAGATCCGCTGGGGACTGAGTGCCGACTCCGCCGAGAAGAGCGTGCTCAACAGCTACGCCGCCAGCTGCTCCAACACGATCACGGTCACCACCGCCTGAGCCCGCCCCGGACACAGAACGCTCCGCCCTGCTGGACGGCAGGGCGGAGCGTCCTCGCGCCCGGCGGTTGTGGGGTTCGTCGGGCGCATGTGGTTGGGGAACCGACGCTGACGGTAGTGGTTCCGCGCGGGTCCGGGCGCGAAATTCCGCAGATCTTCAGGAAACCGGAGCCGGGTCGCGATCAGGTCACGACCGTGACCTCGGGAAGACGTCGAGCGACCTGCGGTACATGGCGACGGCCGCCAGCTGCGACTCCGCTCCGAGCTTGCGGCGCAGCGACTTCACCTGGCTGCGCACCGTCGCCTCCGCCACCCCCGACGCCTCCGCGATGGCCTTGACCCCGATGCCGTCGTACAGGAAGCCGAGCACCTCGTACTCCCGATGGGTCAGCAGCTCCATGCGGCGGATCAGGTCGCGCTGCTCGTCGGCGACGTTCTCCCACGCCCGGACGGCCCGGGTCCGCACGGAGTCGGGGGTGGGCGAGCGGCCGGCGAGGGTCTCGCGGAGGGCGACGTTCAGCCCCGCCGTGGTGGTGCTCGTCGGCAACACCCCCACCGCGCCCGCCGACAGCACCGTCCCCCAACGGGCTCCCACGGGACTGTCGGTGAGGACGAGCCAGCGCACCGGCCGCCACGACACGAGGAGCTCGACGTCGCGCAGGAGGTCAGGGGTGCGCAGGTCGCACATGACCAGCCCGACCCGGGCACCGGTGAAGTCGAGCTGTCTCCGGTAGACCATCATCCGTCGTCGCTCCGGCCACTCGAGGACGGCGGGGAGGAAGCCCTGCGCCTTCAGCGCCGCAGCGATCGCCTGGCCGACCAGTCTCCGGTCGGACACCAGCACGACCCGGCGTGCGGTCGCATCACCGAATGTCGACGACGACACGATCGATCGTCCCACTGAACTGGTCCACCGAGTTGCGGTCGAGCTCGCCGCTCGCCGCGACCTTCGCGGCGATCGAGAGCGGCACGCGGCCGAAGCGGAGCTCACCCGGGTCGGCGTGCCTGACCCACTCCAGCGGCTCTCCCCCGGCGTCGAGGTCGGTCAGCCGCATCGTGACCTCGCCCTTGGTGACCGAGCAGGAGAGCCGGTACCACCGGTCCGACGTCACCGCCTGCTTCGACGCGACCAGCACGACGCCGCCGATGCCGGCGACCCGACAGGACGGCGTGCCGTGGTCGAGCTGCAGCTTGAGCTGTGCCCGGTCGCCGTACCGGCCCCACTGGACGAGGTTGTCGCCGTCGTCGCCGGGACGTGACGGCGCGGGTGCGTCCGCCCGGAAGTCGACCTGGAGTACGACGGGCCGCGAGCCCGGCTGGAGGGCGTCGGCGTCCGCAGGGTCCGGCCAGACGACGATCGCGGCGGCCTCGACGGCTCCCTCGGGTCGAGCGGCCGGCGTCCGCACCGCCCACCCCTGGCCCCGGTCGTGGGTCCAGGTCAGCTCGCCCCCGCGGGCCGTCACGACGGTCGTGTGCACCCGGGCGGTCCCCACGCTCCTCACCCGGGGTACGACGTCGCCGGGCACCACCGGTGCGTCGAAGTCGAACGCGACGTCGTAGCCGTCGAGCGCCACGTCGTCCTGGTCGCCGGACAGCACGGCCGGCGTCTCGCCCGCAGACCCGCCCGGAGACCCACCCGGCGCGCCGCAGGCGCTGGCGAGCAGGAGGACCGGAGCGGCGAGCACCACACCCCGGATGCCCATGGGCTCACCGGCCTCTCGACACGAGCGGGCTGGGCTCCGTGCGCGCTCGGGCTCCTGAGACGGTGGGCATCCTCGCAGTCTCCCTCCCACGCGTTCGGCCCGGACTCCTCCGACCGTAGGCCGACGGGGCGGCCGCGAACCGGTCGGCGGCGATAGTCACCCAAAATTGGTGAGTCGTCGTCCGCGCTCCGCAGGGTTCCCTTGCTCCATGGCGGAGGTGCCTGGGACCGAACCTCCGGCCACGAGGGCCGCTCGGCGCGCCTTCGTCGTCGGAATCGTGGGCCTGCCCGTGTGGTGGGTCCTCGGGCTCGCCTCGGCCGTGCCCCTGCTCGTCACCGTCCCGATGGCCTGGGACCTGTGGACCCGGCGCGGCCTGCGGGTCCCCCGGCACTTCGGCTGGTGGCTGCTCTTCCTGGTCTGGGTCGTCATCGGCGTCGGGACCCTGTGGGCGACGGCGCCGGGCACGGCCGACGCCGGCGGGGGCACCCGCATCCTGGTCTTCGGCTTCCGTCTCCTCTGGTACGTCGCCTGCACGGTCATGCTGCTGTGGATCGGCAACACGCCCGCCCGCTTCGTGCCGGACCGGTTGCTGCACCGTGTGTTCGGGTCGGTCTTCGTCGTCGCGGTCGTGGGCGGCCTGATCGGTGTGCTGCTGCCCGACCTGGCGGTCACGACCCTCGCCGAGCGGGTGCTGCCGGGTGGGCTGCGCAGCAACGAGTTCGTGCGCACCCTCGTGTCGGCCGAGTTCGCGGACGTCCAGAAGGTGCTCGGCGACGAGGGCGCCCGCCCCAAGGCTCCGTTCCCCTACACCAACACCTGGGGCAGCGTGATGGCCCTGTCCCTGGTCTACTTCCTCGCCGCGGCGGCGAGGGTCCAGCGCCGTTGGCACCCCGCGGTCGTGGCCGTGCTCGCGGTCGCGGTCGTGCCGGTGGTGCTCAGCCTCAACCGCGGGCTGTGGCTCGCCCTGATCGCCGCCGCTGCCGGCGTCCTCGCCCTCGCCGCGCTCCGGCGCCACACCCTCGCCCTCGCGGGGCTGGTCGGGGTGCTGGTCTTCCTCGGGGTGGCGATCACGTCCACACCGCTCGGCGAGACGGTGTTCTCCCGGCTCGACCACCCCCACAGCAACGACCGGCGCTCCCAGCTGATCGTGGCGACCATCGCCTCGATGAGCGAGGGATCGCCGGCGGTGGGCTACGGCAGCACACGGGACGCCGCCGGCACGTTCACCTCGATCGCCGGCGGTGCCACCGCCGACTGCGCGGCCTGCGGCGTCCCTCCGCTGGGGACCCAGGGCCAGCTGTGGCTCGTCCTGTTCTCCCAGGGCTGGATCGGTGCCGCCTTCTTCCTCACCTTCTTCGTGCTGGCCCTCGCCCGGACCGTGCGGTGCCAGACCCTGAACGCCACCGTCGCGACCTTCGTGGTCGGGATCTTCCTCCTGCAGCTGACCGTGTACGACACGCTCGGGCTGCCCATGATGCTCGTGATGGCCGCCGTCGGCCTGGCGTGGCGCGAGCGCGAGGAGGGTGCCCGCCTCCACCTCCCCAGCGGGCCCGCCGTCGCCATCGTCGCCGGGAGCGCACTCCTCGGCGCGGTCGTCGCCCTGGTCGACCTCTCCCCCGGGGACCGCCTCGCGAGCACCGTGACCATCGCGCTGACCACGGCACCGACGTACCTGGACGTCGGAGCGGACACGAGCGGCCCGGAGGTCGATGCGATCGCCGACGTGACGACCACCAGCAGCGTGGACACGGAGGCCGCCCTGCTGTTCTCCGAGCGCGCGCTCACCCGGGCGGGCAACCGCTCGGACCTCACCCCCCGCGAGCTCCGCCGCGGCATGACGCTCGCCGCACCGCCGCTGTCCACCGTGATCGAGGTGACGATGACGACCTCGGCGCCGCGCGACCCCTCGACCGCGGCACTGGCCGTGGCCGAGGAGTACCTCGCCGAGCGCCAGCGATTCCTCGACGCGCGCCGTGACGACCTGGCCGCGCGACTGGCGACGAACCTCGCCGCGACCGACCCCCTCGATCCGGCCTGGAGCACCTCGCGCGACTACCTGCGCGCGGCGATCGACCACCTCACCACCCACCACCCCGAGGTCGGTCGCATCATCCGGGTCAGCGACGTGCACCGCGTCGCAGACGACCGGTCCGTGCCCGTCACGACCGGCGGTGGCCTCGGCGGCCTGCTCGGCGTCGGCCTGACGGCCGTGGCCGGACATCGTCCCCGGAGGTCGCGATGGCAGCGGTGAGCCCCACGCGCGACATCTGGACCCGCGTCGCGATCGACCCGATCGCTGATCCGCTCGCCCGCATCCTCGCTCCGCGACAGCGGATCACCCCCAACCGGATCACCGCGGTGGCGGGCGCCCTCGGCCTCGCCGCCGCGGCCTGCCTGGCCGTCGGCCTGCTGCGCTTGGGCGGTGCGCTCTTCCTGCTCCGCTTCCTCGCCGACTGCCTGGACGGGAAGGTCGCCCGCGCCCAGGCGTCCACCTCGCAGCGCGGTGCCTTCCTCGACGTCGCGACGGACGTCGTGACCGTGACGGCGGCGTACGTCGCGCTGGTCTGGTGGGCCCTGCGCACCGACCACGTCCACCCGGCGCCCGCGCTGCTGCTCCTGGGCGCGCTGGGCACCTACGGCTGGTCGCTCGCCCACCGCAAGCAGCTGGCCGCGGCCGCCGGCGAGGGCACCGGCAGTGCCGCGTTCCCCCCGGCGTCGACGACGCCCGTCCTGGGCTGGTGGCTGCGCCTGTGCCACCGGACCCGGATGCGACCGGTCCCCTGGTCGGTCGAGGCAGAGACGCTCGCGCTCGGCCTCCTCCCGCTGGCCGGCCCCTCGGCGGCGGCCACCGGCCTGGTGGGGGCGGCGGCCTTCTACGGCCTGGCGACGGCGGTGAACCTGCGCCGCTCGTGGCGGATCGCGGGGCGCCTGGACGCCGCTGCCTCGCGCCGACCGGAGGAGGCAGTATGACCGAGCAGCCGGCCGTCCTTCCCGACGTCGACGTCGTGATCGCCACCCATGACCGGCCGCAGCTGGTCCGGGAGGCGATCGCGGCGGTCCTCGACCAGACCTACGAGGGACGGATCCGGTGCCTGGTGGTCTTCGACGGCTCGACACCGGACGAGTCGCTCGAAGTCCGGGGCGACCTGCGCTCGGTCGAGGTGCTGGCGAACCGGCGGCGGCGGGGCCTGGCCGGCGCCCGCAACACCGGCATCCTCGCGGGGGCAGGCGAGCTGGTCGCCTTCTGCGACGACGACGACCTGTGGCTGCCCGACAAGCTGGAGCGCCAGGTGGCGCTCCTCGTCACCGGCGGCCCGCCGACCTGCGTGAGCGGGGTCGAGATCGTCTACCAGGGCAGCCGGCACGTGCGGGTCCCGGCTCCGGAGGCGCTCGAGCTGCGCAACCTGGTCCGCAACCGGGTCATGGAGGCCCACCCCTCGTCGGTCGTCGTACGTCGCACGGCACTGTTGTCGAGCATCGGGCTGGTGGACGAGGACATCCCCGGGAGCTACGGCGAGGACTTCGACTGGATGATCCGCGCAGCGCTGGCCGGGGGCTTCCACCTGGTCACCGCGCCGCTGGTGCGCGTGCGATGGGGCGGGTCGCAGTTCTCGCGCAACTGGGCGACCATCGCGGCGGCCATCGACTACGGCCTGGCCAAGCACCAGGTCTTCCACGAGGACCCCCGGGCCCTGGCCCGGCTCCTCGGCCGCAAGGCCTTCGCCCTCGCGGCCCTGCACGACCGGCGAGCCCTCCCGTGCGCCGTGCGGTCGGCCCGCGCCTCGGCCCGCGAGCCGAGGGCCTATCTCGCGGCTCTCGTCGCCCTGCGGCTGGTCAGCGCGGAGCGCCTCCTGGCCGCCGCGCACCGCCGCGGCCGCGGCATCTGACCGCACTCCCCGTCCCCCATTTTGGGGGACACGATTCGTTCCGGGCCGGTTCCTGCCGATGGAATCCCTGCCGTACCACGCAGCGGCACACCGCACGGGTGTTCCGACAACGGGAGGGGTTGATGGCGTTGACGTACGCCAATCGAGGAGCATGGCTCGTGGCCGGGCTGCTCGCAGTGATCGCAGGAGTGTTGACCGTCGTGCCCACGGCGCGCTCCGCCGAGACGACCGCGATCCACACCAGCACGTTCGAGAGCAGCCTGTCCGGCTTCGGCAAGGTCGCCGACAGCCGCGTCGCGCTGTCGCGCGCCGGTGCCGGCAGGAACCAGAGCCGGGCCATGGTCCTGCGCGCCACCCGCACCGGCCCCGCCGCCACCCAGGCCAACCGGTCGGTGGGCGCGCATCCCCGGGGTGCCCGCTACACGGTCGAGGGGTGGGCACGCGCCTCGTCCCGCCGCGTGGTGGCGCTCGTGGTCCAGGAGGTCGCCGCCGGGAAGGTGGTCCAGTCCCGGGTGCTCCGGGTCATCGCCGGCCCCAAGGTCTGGCGGCGCGTCACCCTCGCCGTCACGACGTTGACGAGCGACTCGACCCTCCGGGTGCGGGTCCGCTCCCCCAAGCTGCGCACGGGCGACCGCGTCCTCGTCGATGACGTGCGGGTGCTCCGCCCGGTCACCAGCGGGACGGTCACGCCGCCCGCGACGGAGCCCTCCGTGCCGGGTGAGTGCGGCCATTCCGCGCGAGGCATCCCGGCCTGCGGGGTGTACGTCGGCGCCGCGCACGGGTCGAACACCGACCCGTCCGCGCTGGAGAAGACCCTCGGTCGCAAGCTCGCCGTCCGGCGTACCTACTTCACGGCCTCCGGAGTCGACAAGGCCGTGTCGACGGCCCGTACCGACCTCGCGGCCGGTCGGCTGCCGTGGATCAGCTTCAAGCTGCCCTACTCGTGGGAGGACATGGCCGCCGGGCGCGGCGACGCGTGGGCGAAGGACATCGCTGTCCGCCTCTCAGCGCTCGACGGCCCGGTGTGGGTCGCCTTCCACCACGAGCCCGAGGGCGACGGTGACATCCAGGCCTGGCGTCGGATGCAGGAGCACCTCGCGCCCCTCGTCCGCTCGACGGCCCCGAACGTCGCCTTCACCGTCGTGATGACCGGCTGGAACCAGTTCTACGGGGCTGCGGAGTACCGCCTGTCGGAGATCTGGCCGCGCGGCGTGAAGATCGATGTCGCAGGATTCGACATCTACCAGCAGTACGGCGTGGTGAAGAACGGCACGACGACCACCAAGTGGACCAGCTTCGACGACTACTACAGCAAGATCTCGAGCTGGGCGAAGACCGTCGGGGTCGACTGGGCGCTCGGTGAGACCGGCGTGACCGATGCCGCGGCAGCCGCGCGTCCGTCGGAGATCGTCGACAGCGTCCAGCGGATGGAGGCCTACGGCGGCGTCGCGTACAGCTACTTCGACACCACGCTGAACAGCGTCGCGAACTGGAGCCTGAGCACGACCACGAAGCGGACGTCGTTCGCGAACGCGCTCGCCGAGACCACGCGGCTCGACTGACGACTCACCCGACGAGCCCTGGCGGGCCTGCGCCGGTCGCGGACGACACCGCGATCAGGCCAGGCCCGCCAGGCGTTCGAGGGCGACCAGGGTGTGCTGCGCCCGCTCGGAGATGTGCTCGCCCTCGGGCACCTCGCTCAGCCGGAGGTAGCGGCAGAGGATCTCGACGAGGTACAGCAGGGCCCGGATGTGCGGCTCACCGCCGAGGCTGCGGTCCGGGTACGCCGCCAGGGTGAGCGCCCACAGGATGCCCTCCGCCGACGCGGGCGTGCCGGAGTTCATCACGTTCACCCGGTAGTGGAGCGGGTCCAGGCCGGACGGCACGCCCACCTCGAAGCGCTCCCAGTCCCAGAGCAGCACCCGCTCCCCGGCGAACGCCATGTTCCACGGCGTCCAGTCCCCGTGCCACGCACCGAACCGGACCAACCGCTCCCCGGCCATCGCCTCGACGACCTCCATGGCCTGTTCCAGCCGGCCGCGCGTCACCGGGTCGCCGATCGAGCCTGCCGCCTCCCAGCGGCTGGACCACCACGGGGAGGCGGCCAGCTCGACCTCGTCGAGCGCGAAGTGCTCGTCGAGCTCGGACATCGCGCGCTCCGGGGGATCCCACGCGCGACGGCGTCGGGACCAGGCCGACGGCTCGAGCGGACCGGTCGTGAGGATGGGGCGCCCGCGCCAGAAGGTGCGTGCCAGCAACGCCGGTGGGACCACGTGACGGAACTCGTGCTCGCCGACGCGGGCCAGCGCCTCGCCCTCGGCGACGACGTCGGTCACGGTGCTGTCGGACCAACCGACCTTCACGAACGCCCGGCACGCTCCGGACGTGTCGAAGACCTGCAGCACGGGCTTCCGGTTCACCCGCGCCGTGCCGATGCTGATGCTGAAGGTGACCTCCGTGCCCAGCACCTCCGCGAGGTGCTGGGCCAGGCTGTCGTCACCACCGCGGATCTCCACACGGTTCCGCAGCAACGCCGGCGCCGAGCGGACCGCGGCACCCGCAGCCGCACGTGACGCCGACTCCCACCAGGTCGACGCGGTGCTGAACCGTCGCAGCGAGGCGCCCGCTGCGACGGACGTCTCGACCGGCACCAGGACCGTGGGCACCTGTGACCTGCTGATCACGGCGTAGCGGGCCCGGACCGGGCGGTCGTCACCGGTCCGTCCGGCGGGGACCACCTCCGCCCCCGGCCACAGCTCGGCGGCTGTCTCGAGGAGCTCCACGGCAGGTCACCCGGCTCCCGCGCCGTCGTCGCGCACGCACGCGAACAGGTGCCGGCCGTAGTTCTCGGCGTACGGACCGACCGCGTCGCGGTCCGGGCCGAGGTCGAGCACCGCGTCGAAGGTCGAGTTCTCCAGCAGGAAGTTGCGGATGTGCTCGGGGTTCCAGCCCCGGAGCGAGGTCCGGAACCACTTCTCGTGCTCCTGCCCGGTGTCGAGGAACAGCACGCGCCCGGTCGCCCGGTCCAGCAGGCGCACCAGCTCCGCGGGCTCGCAGCTCCCACGGCCGAGGACGAAGTGGTGCAGCAGGCTGAAGCAGGACACGACGTCCCAGCGCTCCTGGGTGCCCCGCAGGATCCAGGCCGCGTCGCCGATCCGGATCCGGTCGGGGTCCTGCCCGTAGACGAGGCGGCCCACCGTCGCACCGAGCGAGTCCTGCTCGATCCCCTCCGCCTCGAAGCCGAGGTTCCCCATCTGGTGGACGAACCACCCGTAGCAGCTCGCGACGTCCAGGTAGGTGCCGGAGAGCTCGGGCAGCTGGTGCCGCAGGAAGGTCTCCATCGCCTCGAGGCGATCGGCGCAACACCGCACCGTCGGCCACAGCGCCTCGAGCTCGGGCGCGTCGATGGGTTGGTAGAGCTCCTGGCCACCCTTCAGCCAGGACATCCGGCGCAGCAGGTCCTGCAGGGGCGTCGTCACCCGTCCCCGGCGCACGCGCACGGGCATCGTCGTCATCCCGGCAGCGGCCGCGAGCGCGATCCGGTGGTGCCCGTCGAGCACCTGGAAGCAGTCGGAGTCGGCGATCGGCACCACCAGGACGGGCAGTCCGGGGGGCGAGTGGTGGTCGCCGGTCGGGACCTCGGTCTGCTCCCCCGCCGCTCTGGCGAGGAACTCGCGCGCCTGCTCGACCACGCCCGCCTCGTCGGTCGCCGAGAAGTAGCGACCGGTGTGCCGGATGCAGGTCATCGCCATCCGGCCGTACGACGACGACAGGATCTGCTGGTCGGTCCGCTCCGAGCCCCGGGCGAGCACCTCGGCGTGCGGGCCGTCGACCACGGGTCGCGAGGGCCACATCGGGTCGCCGAGCGCTGCGGCGAACTGGTGCCCGGTCGTGCCGTTCTGCCCACCGAGCAGGAGACGGGACACCGGGACCTGGCGGCTTCCCGGGTGCCACTTGGCGGCGCGAGCCAGACGATGGCGCGTCTCTGCGCTGAGCATCGCACCCCCGACTCGTGGTGTGTTGAGAGCCGTCATGCTGATTCCTTTCGCCAGCTGGGGAGATGTCCCAGGAGCTCGGCAAGCTCCGCGTCGTGCGGATCGAAGTGGGCGCGCAGCGTCGCGACCAGGGAGGCTGGGAGCGGCGCGCCCGGACGCTCGTTCCAGCGCCCGACGTGCTCGGGCCGGTGGACCGCCAGCCCGAGTCGCTCCTGGAGGCCGACGTACACCGCGACCGGGTCCGCGAACAGCTCGTCCGCATCGACGACGAACACGTTGTCCGCCCCGACCGCGTCGACGAACCGTCGTACCTGCGCGGCGTACTCGCCGCGCTGCAGGTATGCGAAGTGGCGGTGGGCGTAGCTGACGCTGGTCGGGTCGGCCGCGAGCAGCTCGGTGAGGCCGGACGTGCGCTCCTGCTCCTTGCCGACGGCCTCGCTGAACGACAGGGTCTCGAAGCCACGCGCCAGCTCGTGCCGGTGGGCCGAGTACGCGCGTGCGACGGGGTCGCGGACCAGCACGACCACCCGGCACCCCGGGAGGTCGCGCGCGATGCGCTCGGCCGCGAGCGGGTGGAACAGGTAGTAGCCGCTGCACTCGAAGGCGATCTGACGCCACCTGCCCGGTCGTCGCAGGGGGAAGTGGGCGCGGTACCACCGGGCGCCGTGCCGGTAGCCGTCGTCGAAGTAGCCGGTTCCCTTGCTCACCGACGGCCGGCTCAGCTGCGGGTGGTCGCTCAGGAGCCGGAACAGGGTGGTCGTGCCGGCTCGCTGGGCGCCCACCACGACCAGTCCCGGTCGCTCCCGCAGGTCGGCCGTCAGCCAGCCCCAGGCCAGGAGCACGGCGCGGGCCGCGCGGCGCGCCGGCAGGGGCAGGCGCTGGCGCAGCCGGCCGGTGATCGTCCGGATCATGTCGTGACCACCTGCTTCCCGTGCCCTCGCAGCCCGGCGACGAAGAGGTCGATGGCGAGCGGCTCGCGCAGCCGCCACGCGACCGCGAGGTATCCGGCACCCACGAGTCCGGAGGACAGCAGCCAGGTCACCGGTGCCAGGTCGAACGCGAACTGGAGTGCCCCGAGCGGCAGGAGAATGCATCCGACCGGCAGCGCCGCCGCGCCGAGCAGCGTCCTGACCGGGAGGGCGAGGCCGATGTCCGCTCGGAGCTGGACGGTCGCCAGGATGCAGCGCACGACCACGGCCACCACCCAGGCCACTGCGGCACCGGCGATCCCCACCCGCGGCACCAGCACCAGGCACAGGGCCACGTCGATGGCCAGCGCGACCAGGGTGTTCGCGAGGCTGCGCCCGCTGCGACCGGTCATCAGCAGCAGGGTGTCGACGGGCCCCGAGGCCACCGCGGCCAGCATGCCGCAGCACATGACGACGGCGACCGCGCGGGACTCGACGCTGTCGTAGCCGTCTCCGAACCAGCCCAGGTAGCCGGCCGGCGCGGCAGCGACGCACAGGTAGATCGGCCAGGCCGAGAGGATGCTCCAGCCCGTCGTGACGGCGAACACCCGGTCGAGCAGTGCCCGGTCCCCGCCGGACCCGCCGGACTCGTCGGACGCGCCGGACTCGCCGGAGCCGGCGAGGATCATCGTGAAGCGCGGCTGCACCACCGTGGAGACCGCCTGGTTGGCCAGCTGGCCGAACACCACGAAGCGCGTCGCCACGGCGTACAGGGCGGCATCGGCCGGCGAGAGCAGCCAGGCCACGATGACGATGTCGGACTTCTGGATGGCGATCTGTGCGACGCGCGCCGCCGCACGGGGCCAGGTGAAGCGCCAGAAGACCCGGGGGGCGACGTCGTCGCCTGCGCCGTCGAGCGGGACCGGCGGGCGCGCGAGCACCCGGCGGAGCGCGCGCAACGACAACAACGCGCTCGCGGCGTAGCCGGCCGCCCAGGCCGTTGCGATCGCCGCACCCGAGCCCGCCGTGGCCACGGCGAGAGTCACCAGCAACAGCTGGATCGCGGGGCGTGCGACGCGGTCGATCAGCACCGTCGCCCGGAACAGGGCGTGGGCCCGGATGACGGCCAACGCGAGATCCGACAGCGCCGCCAGCGGCAGCGCCCAGACCAGCCACCGCGCATCGGGCGAGACCACCGCCACGACCGCAGCGATCGCGAGGGCCACCACCACGACGGGCACGGATGCGGTCCGCACCAGTGCCCGGACCGCGCCGCGGCTCCCGGTGCGCAGCACGAAGCGCGCGAGCCCGGTGTCCGTGCCGAGGCCCGACACCGCCAGCGCGATCAGGAACACCGCGGACGCCGTGAAGAACCGGCCGGCCGTCTCGGTGGAGACACTCCTCGTCACCACGAGGACGAGGGCGAATCCCGCGACGGTGCTGACCACCGCACCCAGCAGCGTGCCCGCACTCCCCCGTGCGACCGCCCGGAGATGGACGTGGGAGCGTTCGGCGAGCTCCGGATGGTTCACGCGTGCCCTGCCTTCCCGCCCTGCCGGGTGCGGACGGCGACCGCACCGCACAGGTCGCCGCCCTGGCGGTCGATCTCCGCCTGGACGTCCGCCAGCTCGACCCGGGTCGATTCGCCGGGAGCCACCTCCATCACCACCGTGCGGGACGCGTGCAGGATCGCGCGGCCGACGGGCGTGGCCAGCGGGGGCGAGCTGACGACGACCAGGTCGGCGCGCTTCGCCAGCTCCTCCAGGCAGGTGCGCATCTGCGCCGAGGCCATCAGGTCGGCGAAGCCCGACGTCGCGTGCTCCGCCTCGACCGGCTGCAGACGGCTGCGGAACTCGGCGACCTCGACCAGGACGTCGCTGGCCGCGGCCTGGGCCAGCACCAGCTCGACGAGGGCCGTACGATCGGCCTCGTTCTCGAGGTCGACGGCCACCACTTCGTAGCGGGCCCGCGTCAACGACGCGACCAACGGCTCGAAGGTCGCCGAGCGACCCGTCGACAGCGGGGCGACGGCGACCACGAGTGGACGGTCGGGTCCGCCGTGGAGCACTGCGGACCTGATCCGGGCGATGACGTCGTCCTTGCTGCGGACCGGCTCGGAGACGGCCCCGAGCGGGACGACCCCGGCGTCGGCCAGGTCGTCGAGGTCCCGGATCATCGTCGCGGCGCGCCGCCCCGAGCGTGCGGCGGCCACTGTCAGGCAGAGGGCGAGGCCGGCCACGCCACCGGCCATGGCCATCACCACCGGGCTCGCGAGGGGCCCGGGCTCCACGACGTGCCCCGGGGTGACCACCTGACCCGGGTCCAGGCCGATCGCCTGTGCCGTCGCGAGCTGGGCGCGCAGCGACCCGATCTGGACCACGATCTCCTGGACCTGCTGCTCGACGAGCCGCCGCTCGGGCGCCGACGACGACAGCTTCGCGAGCCGTGCCAGCGCCGCCTTGCGCTCGTCCTCACGGACCTCGACGAGCTCCTCGATCCGCGAGGTCCTCCCGAAGATGGACGACTCCGTGCGCGCCCTGCGGAACTCGAGGTACACCTCGGCGAAGGCCGTTGCGCGCGCCACTGCCGTCGCCTCGTCCGCCGCGGTCACCGTGATCTCGAGCAGCTGGGTGTTCGGCGGCACGGCCACGGATACGCTGGACAGCAGCGCGGCCGCGGTCCCGGGTGCGTCGAGCCGCTCGAGGACGGCACGGGCGACGGCATCCGACCTCAGCACCTGCGCCTCGGTCTCGAGGTTGACCAGGTCGTCACCCCGGCCGCCCGGGCTGTACGCATTGCCCTCCAGCGGGTGCAGCATGATCGTCGACGTCGCGACGTGCTGCCGGTCGGCCAGCAGCGCCCAGGCCCCGCCCGCGAGCGCGCCCAGAGCGCAGACCACGCCGACGGCGGAGGCCAGCACCAGAACCCGGACGCTGCGTCCCGAGGGACGCCCCGTGGTCATCCTGGCCATACCGAATCACCGCCGTCGAACGGTCCAGCGCCGGGCCGGTCACCCGACGACCGGATCATCATGGGCAAGGTCCCGGTGCCGCGGACCCGAGATGCGTCGATACCCCCAATTTGTGGGACGTCATGCCCGATCCCGCCGCCGGGGGCCGCCTCGCCGTCCGCGGGCAGGTGCCGAACCTGCCCAATATCGGTCATGCCCGAGGCGCCCGCCGCTTGTCACGATCGCAGGGCCCTCGGGACCGAGGGACATGCGAGTGCGGGGACGTGAAGCACATGTGTTCAACCACCACCAGTCGGCGCCAACCGGTCCCAGGCCGACTACGGCGACACATCGTCAGGGTGTTGTTCCCCATCATCGCCCTGGCGGCCCTCCCCGCACTCGCGCCAATCGCGCCACCCGCCCAGGCGGCCGCCGGAGCGATCACCTTCGTCGACGCCGCCAGCACGGCGGGCAACCGGACCGCCCACACGGTCCGCGTGCCCGCGAGCGTTCGGGCCGGCGACGTCCTGCTGATGGCACTCACGACGAACTCGACCGCGAGCACGATCGCCGACCCCGGCGCCGGGTGGACCGAGGTCGCCGCGCGCGACGGCGACGGCATCCGCAGCCGGCTGTGGACCAGGACCGCCACCGCAGCCGACGTCGACGCCAACGTCACCGTGACCACGAGCGCCTCCGCCAAGTCGGTGATGACCGTCGCCGCCTACCGCAGCACCGGTGCCGACCCGGCGGTGGTGGGCGTCGCGGGCGGCTCCAACACGGCCGGCACCAGCCACGCCGCCCCGGCGGTGACGGTCGCCGACCCCGGCTCCTGGGTGGTCAGCGTCTGGGCGGAGAAGTCGTCGACCGACACCACCTGGACCTCGCCCTCCGGCGTCACCCGGCGCAGCTCGGCAGCGGGCACGGGGACGGGAAAGATCAGCGGCATCTGGGACGACTCGGCCGGCGCCGTCCCCACCGGGCTTGCGGCCGCCCGCTCCGCGACCACCAGTACGACGGCGTCGCGCACGGCGACGTACTCCGTCGTCATCAGCCCGGGGAACCTGCCGGACAACCCGCCCGACGCCGCGTTCACGGCCAGCTGCAGCGGCCTCGTGTGCTCCTTCGACGCCTCCGGCTCCACGGACCCCGACGGCGACGCCCTGACCTATGCCTGGACCTTCGGGGACGGCAGCACGGGCTCCGGGAGGACCCCCGAGCACACGTACGCCACGGCGGGCCCACGAACGGTCACCCTCACGGTGAGTGACGGGACCAACGACGACACCGCGACGCGGCAGGTCGCCCCGGACGTCGCGGTGACGGCGGGACAGGTGACCTTCGTCGCCGCCGCCAGCACCGCCGGCAACCGGCCCGGCCACTCGGTGACGATCCCGGCCGCCGTCGAGCCGGGCGACCGGCTGGTCCTGTTCCTCGTCACCAACTCCACCTCCAGCACCATCGACGGCGCGCCCGCCGGGTGGGACCTGCTGCAGTCGCGCGACGGCAACGGCATCCGTGGGCTGGCATGGACCCGCAGCGCGACCGCCGCCGACGCCGGGCGGACCGTCACGGTCACCGGCAGCGCCTACGTCAAGTCGGTGATGACCGTCGCCGCCTATCGGAGCACCGGACCGGCGGAGGTCGGAGCGTTCGCGCTGGGGGGTGCGAACGCCCCGGCCTCCAGCCACACCGCGCCCGCGACCACCGCCACGCAGGCCAACTCGTGGCTGGTGAACCTGTGGAGCGAGAAGTCCACGGATCCGACGACCTGGACCCTGCCGGCCGGGACGTCGAGCCGCAGCCAGGCGACCGGCACCGGGACCGGGAAGATCAGCGGGATCCTCGGTGACAGCGACGGCGCCGTCCCCGTCGGTCCGCTGGCCGGCCGCACCGCCACCACCAGCACGTCGGTCTCGCGGTCGATGATGTTCTCGATCGTGCTCGACCCGGGCGTCGACGGCACCGGGACCAACGAGCCTCCCGTGGCGGAGTTCTCGACCGGCTGCGCCGGGCTCACCTGCGAGTTCGACGCCGCGCACTCCTTCGACGTCGACAAGGACCCGCTGACCTACAGCTGGCAGTTCGGGGACGGCCAGACCGGGACGGGCGTCAACCCCGAGCACACCTACGCCACCCCCGGCACCCGGACGGTGACGTTGACCGTCGACGACGGCCACGGCCACGTCGACCAGGCCACGAGCAGCGCGAGCGCCGTCCCCCCGAACCCCGCGCCCGGCCACACCGCGCTCGTCCCCGACACCCCGCGCACCAACCAGCCGACGATCACGACCGGCGAGATCTGGGACATCGAGGTCGTCGGCAACCGCGTTTACGTCGCCGGGTCGTTCACCTCCATCCGCCAGCCCAACAACGGCGCGACGATCAACCAGGCCTACCTGGCGGCGTACAACTGGAGCACGGGGCAGGTCGACACGACCTTCCGGCCGACCTTCACCAACGGACAGGTCGACGCCGTGGAGGCCTCGCCCGACGGCACCAAGCTGTACATCTCCGGCAACTTCGGGACCGTCAACGGGCTGAGCCGCAAGGCGATCGCGCGGATCAACCCGACCACGGGCGCGCCGATCGAGGGCTTCACCGCCAACGCCAACGGCAAGGTCAACGAGCTGGCCGTCACCAACTCGACGGTGTACGCCGGCGGGCGGTTCAGCACGATCAACAACGTGCCGCGGGGCGCGCTCGTCGCCGTCGACGGCGTCACGGGTGCGGTCCGCTCGGACTTCGTCAACAACATCACCGGCGGCATCGGCACCAACGGCGAGCTCGCCGTGCAACGACTCAAGCTGACCCACGACGAGGGACGCCTGCTCGTCGTCCACACCGGTCGGCAGGTCAACGGCAAGGACCGGTACGGCATCGCGATCATCAACACCCGCACCAACAAGCTGACGCCGTGGAGGACGACGCTGTGGGAGGACAACCTCCAGTTCGTGGGCGGCATCCAGCGCATCTACGGCGGTGACATCGCACCCGACGACTCGTACTTCGTCGTCACCAGCGGCTCCGGCGGCGACCGCCCGCCGATCAACGACACCGTCATCCGCTACGACTTCGACGACGACGACACCAACGCCCAGCCCACCTGGATCTCCCGGCACTTCGACTCGGTGTACTCCGTCGCCGCGACCGAGGCCGGCATCTACATCGGCGGCCACTTCCAGTGGGCCGAGTCGGCGACGGCACCGGTCCCGTGGCCGGGCCTCGACGACGTCGGCTACGGCACCGGCCAGGGCCTGTCGGCGTACGCACTCGGCGACGCGGTCGTGAAGCGCTTCCACCTCGCTGCGCTCGACCCCGCGGACGGTCACGCACTCGAGTGGTTCGCACCGTCCAACTCCTACGAGGGCGACAAGCACATCGAGGCCACCCCGCGCGGGCTGTTCGTCGGCGGCGACGGCAACACGAAGGGCAGCTACAACGTCGGGCGCATCGCGTTCTTCGACTTCAACAACGTGCCGGCCCAGAACGGCACCCAGACGGTGATCACCGCCCCGATCGAGGGGCGGATCGAGCCGGTGGACGAGGAGTTCGAGATCACCGGGACGGCGACGGCCGCGAGCGGGATCCAGCGGGTCGAGGTCGAGGTGATGGACCGCACGTCTAACCGCTACCTCGCCGACGACCTGACGACGTGGGGCTCCACGGCCACGAACACCTTCGACGCCGTCCTCGACCCCGGAACTGGTACGTCGCGCACGTGGCGCCTGCCGCTCACCATGAACGCCAACCGCGAGCTCATCGTGCGGGCGAGGGCGGTGGCCGGCAACGGCACCGCCGACAACACCAAGGCGGCCAAGAAGTTCGAGACGTTCGGCACCACCGACCGGACGCCGACCACCAGCATCACGGGACCGCCCAGCCCGCAGAGCCAGCTCACGTTCACCATCACCGGCACGGCCTCCGACGACTTCGGCGTCAACGGCGTCAGCTTCACGCTGCGCGACACCCGCGGTCGCTACCTGCAGGACGACGGGACGGTGTCCGGCACCTACAACACCTTCCAGGTCGAGCCCGACGTCGTCGGAGCGACGAGCACCACCTGGTCCTACGAGATCACCGTGCCGTTCGAGGACGAGTGGTGGGCGCAGGCGAGGTCGAGCGACACGGCCGGCCAGTCGTCGCTGGACACCGCGGACCGGCGGTGGATCGTGACCGAGAACGGCCAGGCGCCGACGGTCTCGATCACCCAGCCGGCCAGCATGGTGCCTCCCACGACCGCACAACCGGTCACGGTGAGCCCCGGCAGCCCGATCACCTTCGCGGGCTCCGCCAACGACGACGAGGCGCTCAACGAGGTCTCGATCACGCTGCGCAACAACTCCACCGGGGAGCGGCTCGCCTCCGACGGCTCCTGGGGCACCGGCGTGATCGCCGGCTCCTACCGGGTCTCGCCGGTCAACCTCGACCAGGCGAGCTACAACTGGAGCTACACGACGCCGTTCGACCTCAGTCCCGGCAGCTACTCGTTCACGGTCACCGCCGAGGACCAGATCGGGCTGGGCACGCCGTCGAGCATGCAGGGCCGACTCACCGTCAACGCCCAGATCCCCGGCGACAGCCCACCCAACGCGACGATCACGCCGACGGGGACGATCACCGGTCAGCAGGTGCTCGCGCTCAACCTCGCCGGTGCCGCGACCGACGACAAGGGCGTCGCCCGGGTCGGCATCGCGATCCAGGACCGGGACACCAGCCGCTACCTGCAGCCCGGAGGCACGATGGCCGCCGCGTTCGCCACGCTGGACGCCACGCTGGCCAGCCCCGGTGCCACCAGCACGTCGTGGAGCCTGGCGGTCTCCCTGCCCAGCCAGGGCGACTGGGCGGTCACGGCCTACGCCTATGACACCGCCGGGCAGCAGGACCCGTCGACGACCGGCGCCACCTCGCGCTACCCGATCTACCCCGGCGACCAGCCTCCGGTGCTCAACGAGGCACTGCTCAACCCCCTCGAGGGCACCGAGTTCCTCGACGGCAAGATCTTCGTGAGCGGCCGCGCCGAGGACGACCAGGCCATGCAGCGGGTCGAGGTCGGGATCGTCAACTCGCTCGGCCAGTACATGAGCTCCACCGGGACCTTCACCAGCACCACCGCGAGCTGGCGTACCGCCTTCCTCAACAGTCCCGGGACGCCCGGCTCCAACTTCTCCTTCACGACGCCCGTCGTCCCGCCGGGCAGCTACACGGTGCGGGTGCGGGCCATCGACCAGCACAACTTCGTGAGCGTGGTGTACGAGCGCCACGTGACCGTGGTCCACCCGCCCAACAACCCGCCGGTGGCGAGCTTCACCGCCAGCTGCACCCGCAACGTCTGCACCTTCGACGCTCGAGGCTCCACCGACGAGAACGCCACCGCCCTGACGTACTCCTGGAACTTCGGCAACGGCACCGGGAGCGGACCGGTCGCGACCCGGACGTACACGGCGGCCAACACCTACACGGTGGTCCTCACGGCCCGTGACGAATGGGGGGTCACCGCGACGGCCACGCAGACCGTCACCATCGCGGTGCCGGCGGACAACCACGCGCCGACCCCGGTGCTGAACGCGCCCGCGTGCGCGGGCCTGTCCTGCAACTTCTCGGCCGTGGGCTCGGCGGACCCGGATCCCGGCGACGCGATCACCTACCGCTGGGACTGGGGCGACGCGACGCCGGCCTCCACCGCCTCGTCCACCTCGCACACGTTCCCGGCCGCCGGGACCTACACCGTCTCGCTGACCGTCACCGACGGGTGGGGAGCTCCGGCCACCACGACCAGGGTCGTGACCGTCGCCACCCCGTGACTGTCCCAAGGGGGATAAACAACGCTGGAACGCGTTATCGGTTACGGCACCGAGAACACCAAAATTGGGTACGTTCCGGCGTTCGACCACCGGCGTGCGCCGCCGCGCGCATAATCCCTAGACGAGAGGCCGCTGGGACGGGCCTCGTCTCGCCTACGTGGGGGTGGGTCTCGAATGAAGAGCCGTCACTACTTTGCACAGGGGGTACGGCAGCGGGAGGGACACACTCCGCTGTGGTGGCCGGTCGCGCTCGCGACACTGATGCTCCACCCGTATGTCGTCCTGCTCCTGGACGGCACCGGGGCGGATCCCGCTGCCCTCGCGGCGCACATCTGCATCGTCCTCGCGGATCTCGTCCTCCTCGGCAGCGCCCTGGTGCTCGCCGTCGACGCCCGCGCCGCCCACTGCGCCATGCGCGCCAACCTGGCCACGATCGCCACCCTGGTCGCGGTGCAGGACCTGCCCCTGGCGATCATCGCGGTCGCGGACCCGACACGCAGCGGCTACGCGCACCGGATCACCTCCGGACACCTGATGACCGTGCTGGTGGTGGGGCTGCTCGTCCGCGCCGGTGGCCGGAGCGGGCGCCCGCCCCGGAGCAACCCCCTCGTGGCCGGCCTCGTGCTCGGGCTGCTGACACTCGCGGTGCGGCTGGTGCTGCTGATGACCGACGCCACGCCGTACCTGCGGGTCGGCGACCTCTTCGACGCGGCGCTCCTGGCCACGATCAGCCTGTTCACCGCGGCAGTCTGCATCGGGCTGATGCGCTCGCCGCTGCCGCCGTCGGCGTCGAGCAGGATCAGCATCGGTGTCGCGTCGCTCTTCATGGCGCGCCTGTGGGCATCGGTGACCGAAGCCCCCCTCCCGCCGTTCGTCTCGATCGTGGGCGTCACCCTCTCGAGCGCGATCCTCGCGACCACGTCGATCGCGCTGCTGCTCGAGACGCTGCGGCTGCGGGAGGTCCGTGAGCAGGACCTGCGGCAGCGCGCGGCCATCGCCGAGGCCACCGTGCGGCACGACCGCGAGGTCGTCCACGAGGTCCGTGCCGCCACCGCCGGGATCGTCGCGGGCGTCCACCTGCTGGCCAACGACCGGCTCCCCCCGGGACCGCGGCGCCGGGCGCTCCAGCACATGGTCGACGTCGAGGCGGCCCGGCTGGATCGGCGCATGTCGCACGCCGAGGTCCAGGAGATCACCGTCCTCGACCTGGACGACCTGATCGCCCCGCTGGTCACCGCCCACGCCGCGCAGGGCCACGAGGTGCTGTGGACGGCGTCCGGCCTGCAGGCCGTCGGCCGGTACGACTCCGTCACGGAGATCGTCAACGTGCTCCTCGTCAACGCCGCCCGGCACGCGACGGGGCGGGACACCGCGATCCATGCTGCCTGCACCGGCGACCTCGTCGAGATCTGGGTCTCCGACCGCGGTCCCGGCCTGGCGCCCGACGTCCGCGACCGTCTCTTCGAGTGGGGGGCCCGCACGGCGGACTCGCCCGGTCAGGGCATCGGCCTCCAGCGCGCCCGCCGACTGGCGCAGGAGATCGGGGGCGACCTGCGCCACGTGGAACCCGGGACACCGGGTGCCGGCACGTCCTTCGTCGTCTCCCTCCGCGCTCCCGCACGCGCGACCGAACGCAGACCACGTCTCGGCCAGGCTGTCGGGATGACGGGATGACGGCGGCCGGCCTCGAGACTCGTGTCACGATCATCGACGACCATGCTCTGTTCGCGGAGTCGGTGGCCATCACCCTCGAGGCGGACGGCTACCACGTCCGGAGGATCGACCTGACGACGCCGCACGCCACCCTCGCCAGCGTCCTCGCAGCAGCGCTGCGCGGGCGGCCACGGGTCGTCCTGCTCGATCTCGAGCTCGGGCAGGTCGGCGACGGGATGCGGCTCATCACTCCCCTGGCCGGAGCCGGCATCGTCGTCATCGTCGTGACCGGCAGCGTCGAGCGGACCTGGCGCGGGGAGTGCGTACGACGCGGCGCCAGCGCCGTGCTGGCCAAGACCAGCCCGCTCGAGGACGTCATCACCATCGTGCGCCGCGCCCGCGACGGCCTCCCGCTGATGACACGCGAGGAGCGCCACCACCTCCTGGCCGAAGCAGTCAACGGGCACGAGGAGGATCGCGAGATCCGGGCCCGCCTGGAGCGCCTGACCCGGCGCGAGATGGAGGTCCTGGGCTCCCTGATGCGAGGCGCCCAGGTGCGGGAGATCGCCCGCGAGAGCGTGGTGTCGGAGGCGACGGTCCGGACCCAGGTGAAGGCGATCCTGGCCAAGCTCGAGCTGAGCTCGCAGCTGGCCGCCGTCGGTGCCGCCTACCGCGTCGGCTGGCGGCCTCCGGGCGACTAGGCGTGTCGCGCCACTCCTGGCACCGCGGTCACCTTCCCGCATTTCGGGCATGCGGGTGCCCCCTCCGAATCCTAGGGTCGGAGCGCGCCCATCACTCGTTCCCACGGAGCTCCCCATGCGACTGCTGCTGGTCTCCTCGTCGGGAGGACACCTCGCCCAGCTGATGTGCCTGCGCTCGTGGTGGGAGAAGCACGACCGTCACTGGGTGACCTTCAACACCGAGGACGCGGTCGCCAAGCTCCAGGGCGAGGACGTGACCTGGGCGCACCACCCCACCACGCGCAACGCGAAGAACCTCCTGCGCAACGCAGTGCAGGCGCGGCGCGTGCTGAGCCTGACCCATCCGGACGTGATCGTGTCGACTGGCGCGGCCGTCGCCGTTCCCTACTTCTGGATGCACAGCCGGCAGCGCAGCTCCACGGTCTACCTCGAGGTCTACGACCGGGTCGAGACGCCCACGCTGACCGGGCGGCTGTGCCGGCCCGCGACGGACCTGTTCCTGGTCCAGTGGCAGGAGCAGCAGCACCTCTACCGCTCGTCGGTCGTCGTCGGGGAGCTGTGGTGATGTCCGCGCGTCCGCTCGTCGCCGTCGTCGTCGGCACGGACCACCACCCGTTCGACCGGCTCGTCGGGTGGGCCGCCCGGCTCCATGCCGAGGGCCGCTACCGGTTCCACGTGCAGCACGGCTCGACGCCGCTGCCCGAGGGCCTGCCCGGGAGCCGGATGCTCGACTCGACGGAGCTGGTCTCGCTCCTCGACTGCGCCGACGCCGTGGTGACCCACGCCGGTCCCGGAAGCATCATGGACGCGCGCGACCGCGGCCACGTCCCCGTCGTGGTCCCGCGTGACCCGCGGCTCGGCGAGCACGTCGACGACCACCAGCTCCGGTTCGCCCGGTTCCTGGGCGCCCGCGGCGTGGTCACGACCGCCCACGACATCGACCAGCTCGCCGCGCGACTGCACCTCGCCGCCCTGGCGGGACATTCGGTGCCGGCGCGGCGCAGGGACTCCCCGACCCTTGCCCGGTTCGAAGCGATGATCGAGGAGCTGGTTCGCAAGTGACCGTCGTCGAGGCCCGCGCCCTTGCGATGCCCGCGACCGCCGGGCGCGAACGGATGGCGCCGGTCGTGCACCGGGCGAGCCGGATGATCGCTGCCGGGGACGGCGCTGCCGCCGTCCTGGTCGCGGCGACCGCGAACGCCGCGCCCGTCGGCCTGCCCGCCGACGTCGGCGCGGTGTTCGTGCTGATCTGGCTCGTCACCGTCGCCGCGACGGGTGACTACCGGCTCCCCGGCACCCTGCCCGTGCGGGCGCGCCGGGTCGGGCTGGCCGCCCTCGTGGTGCCGACGCTCGTCGTCTTGGCCACGAGCCTCGCCCACCGCCCGCTGCACGCCGTCACGACGACGGCCCTGTGCTTCGCCGCGGCGTGCCTGGGGATGGTCTGCCGCGCGTGCCTGGCCTCGGCCGCCCGGCACGGGTTCCCGCTGGCCGGTCTCGTCCACCGCGTCGTCGTCGCCGGGTCCAGCGACAGCATCGCGAGCCTGCTCGCGCAGCTCGGCGAGGCCGACGCGGGCCGCTTCCAGGTCGTCGGCACCTGCGTCGCCGACGACGGCGCGTGCGCGGACTCGCCGGGACCCGTGACCCACGGGCTGCTGACCTGCACCGGACTCGCCCGCGCCTGCGACGCCGACGCCGTGATCGTGGCGCCGGACTCGTCGCTCAGCACGGCGGACCTCCGACGCTTCCAGTGGGCGCTCGACGAGGCGAGGCTGGAGAGCTTCGTCTGGACCGGCGTCCCGGCGCCGGCGTACGGACGCACCTCGCTCGACCGCGCCGCGCTCGCGCTGCTGCACGTGCGGCGCCCCCGGCGCTTCGGCGCGTCGCACGTGGTGAAGCTGGCCCTCGACCGCGCGGTCGCCCTGGTCGCGCTGGTGCTGCTCGCTCCGTTGGTCGCGGCACTCGCGCTCGCCGTGCGGCTGGACTCGGCAGGGCCGGCCTTCTACCGCCACACCCGGGTCGGCAAGGAAGACACCCGCTTCACGATGTGGAAGCTGCGCACGATGACCGTCCACGCCGACGCCGGGCAGGTGACGCTGGACCACGCCAACCAGGCCAGTGGTCCCCTCTTCAAGGTGCACGACGATCCCCGGGTGACCCGGATCGGACGGTGGTTGCGCCGCACCTCCCTCGACGAGCTGCCGCAGCTGCTCAACGTGCTGTGCGGCCAGATGTCGCTCATCGGTCCGCGGCCGGCCCTGCCCAGCGAGGTGGACCGCTACCACCCCGACGTCCGGCACCGGCTCGCCGTGCACCCCGGGATCACCGGACTGTGGCAGGTCTCGGGACGGTCGGACCTGTCCTGGGAGGAGTCGGTCCGCCTCGACCAGCAGTACGTCGACGAATGGTCGCTGCTGCTCGACGCACGGATCCTGGTGCGCACCGTCGGCGCCGTGTGCCGCGGTGGCGGCGCGTACTGACGAACGGTGCGAAAGTCACCCAAATTCGGGCATTCGCCGCGGCTCGTGGCGATGTCAGATGGAGCCGTGACGGCACGCAAGGCGCTCCTCTCCCTCCTCCTCGGCACCGCACTCGCGACGAGCCTGCTGGTTCCTGCGGCCTCGTCCCCGGCGTCGACCCCGGCGCGGGTCGCTGCGGTCGCCGCCCAGCCACCCGCCGCTGCCCAGACGGGCCGCATCGTCGACGACGACCCGGCGGGCTTCACGCCCCACGTCATGGACGGCGCCGTGTACTCGATGACGAGGATCGGCGACCTGATCGTGGTCGGCGGCAGCTTCACCAGGGTGCGCAACGCGGGCTCGTCGACCGACATCCCGCGGCGGAACCTCTTCGCGTTCAACGCCGCCACGGGCCAGGTCAGCACGTCGTTCGCCCCTGATCCCACCGGCACGGTCTACGCCCTGGAGCCCTCGGCCGACCAGCAGTCCGTCTACATCGGCGGCAGCTTCAGCTCCGCGACGTCGGCCGGCTCGGCGGTGAGCGTCAGCAACCTGTTCCGGGCCGACATCGTCACCGGCAACCGCATCCCGCAGTTCCAGACCGGCAGGCTGAACGGGTCCGTGCGCGACCTCGCCCTGAGCGGGAACCGCCTGTGGATCTCCGGCAAGTTCACCCACGTCCAGGGCACGGCACGCCGCGCGCTCGCGACCGTGAACGCCTCGACCGGCGCCCTCGATCCGTACTACGACCGGGTGATCGCCGGCGTTCACCGGGCCGGCTCGGTGACCAACGTGCTGCAGATCGCGATCAGTCCCGACGATGCGCGGCTGGTGGCGATCGGGAACTTCGACACCGTGGACGGCGTCCGGCGTCACCAGCTCGCCGTGCTCGACCTCGGCCCCGGCGCCGCGACCCTCGCCGACTACCGCACCACCCTGTACGAGTCGGCCTGCAGCTCGTCCTTCGAGACCTACCTGACCGACGTCGACTGGAGCCCGGACGGCACGTTCTTCATCGTGTCGACGACGGGCGCCTACGGCGGCTACTCCGCGAGCATGGCCGGCACGAGCGGGTGCGACGTCGTTGCCCGGTTCGAGCGCGGGGCCAGCGGCAGTGCCGTGACGCCGACCTGGACCGCCTACACGGGCGGCGACACGACCTGGTCCGTCGAGGTCACCGACGACGTCGTGTACGCCGGGGGCCACCAGCGCTGGCAGAACAACCCGGGGCGCGGCGACGCCGCCGACGAGGGCGCGGTGTCGCGCCCGGGCATCGCTGCGCTGAGCACGCACAACGGCCTGCCGTACTCGTGGAACCCGACCCGCACCCTCGGCGTCGGCGTGCGCGACATGGTCGCGACCGACCAGGGCCTCTTCGTCGGCTCGGACACCGACGTCTTCGCCGGCGAGACCCACCGGAAGGTCGCGTTCCTGCCCCTGTCGACCGGCAACCGGCTGCCGGCCCGCCGGGACGGCACCCTGCCCGGTGAGGTCTACCGGGTCGCGACCGCGCAGTCGCAGCTGCTGCGGCGCAGCTTCGACGGCAGCCAGGTGACGGCGTCGAGCGACGCCCCGAACGGGACCGGCTGGGGCACCGTGGTCGGTGCGTTCATGGTCAACGGGGACCTCTACACGGCGTACGGCAACCGGACCCTGACCCGCCGCTCCTTCGACGGCACGACGTACGGCGCACCGGTCACGATCAACACGGCGGACCAGATCGTCTACCAGGACGACTGGCACAACGGTGACGTCCCGCTGGTCACCACCCTCTTCTACGACCGGGGGTGGATGTACTTCACCAAGCTGGGCTCGAACCGGCTGTTCCGTCGCTCCTTCGAGACGGAGTCGGGTGTGGTCGGGCAGCAGCGCTTCTCCGTGGACTCGGTGCCCGGGGTGGCCTACGGCACGATGCGCGGCGCCTTCGTGGCCGACGGCCAGCTCTACTTCGCCTCGAGCGACGGCTCCCTCAACCGGGCCACGTGGGGCATCCACGGCGCCCTGGCGGGGACGAGCACGACCATCGCACCCAGCGGATCCGGATGGTCCTCGCGCGCCATGTTCCTCTTCCAGGGCGCCGCTCAGCCGTAGGCCGAGCCGGTCTGCGGCGAGCTCTTGATCGGCCGCAGGTTGGCTGCGGGGAGCCACTCCATGACCATCCGGCCCTCACGGTCGGCGTACATGACGTAGCCCTCCCAGCCCTTGTCGCCGGAGCGCCACTCGAGCACCAGCCCGGCGAGCTCGGTCGGCACGAAGGCCGGCCTCACCCATACGTGCCGAACCCCCGCCATGCGTCACAGAATAGAACATGTGTTCGAATGACGGGAAGGGGGCCGCGGGTCAGTTGCGGCGGTCGGCCGGGTCCGCCAGCGGGTCGTCCAGGACGTCGGTCGGCGTGGGAGAGTCCTCCGCCACCGGTCGCGGGTACGACGGCGAGCGGGTCGCCGTGGGGGCGGGCGCCGAGCCCTTCGAGCGCTTGGCGAACGCGAAGGCGGCCGCGGCGATCGCGGCGAGGCCGCCGGCGAGCAGCAGCTTGCGCCCGCGGTGGCTCCGCTGCGTCGGGAGGTGGTCGGCGACGCTGGCCGGGAGCCGGTCGACGACGGTGTCCGGCACGCGCTCGGCGGCGGCGTGGACGGCCGACCCGACCTTGGGCACCACGACCGTCTCGACGATGCCGCGAAGGTCGTCGGCGACGTCCTTGAGGTCGTGGGCGAGGCCCTGGGCGAGGTCTTGGGTGGCGTTCTTGCTCATGTCGATCCTCCTGCGTGGGTTCAGGTTCGCCAGAGCGGTACCCAAAGCGCGGAGGTCAACCCTGCCGGTGGTCGACGGTGCGGAGGTCAGCTGGCGACCAGGCCCGGGTCGTTCGAGCACTCGTTGCAGCGCGTGCGGCGCTCGTCGAGCTCCGGCGGCTCACCGAGCAGCCGGCGGTACCACCGCGTCTGCTCGGTCCGACGAAAGCAGCGAGGGCACCAGTCGTGCCTGACCCACGGTCCGTAGTCCTTCCCCATGGCCCTCAGCATGGTGGGTGCGGACCCCCGTTGTCGCGGACCGAAGGTCCTGGTGACCGCGTGGCGGGCAAGTGTGCACGATCGTCGGCACCCCGGGTAGTCCGGGTGAGCCATCGGTCCCGGCCGGGGTCCCGCCCCGGTCCGCGCTCAGTCCTCGTCGGCCGCGAAGTCCTCGTTGTGGGTCCCCGGGCGCGGCGCCCAGGGCAGCTCCTTGGCCGGCCGTACGACGACCAGCCGGTCGCCGCGCGCGAGCAGGGTCACGACCGGGTCGAAGTAACGGTAGACCTTCTCGTCGCGCACGACCGCGATCACCTGGTCCGGCAGCGACTGCGGCGGCATGCCGACCTCGTTGACGAGGAGCTCGCGCTCGGCGACCTCCAGGCCCTCGCCGTAGGTGAGCAGGTCCTCCATCACCGTGCCGAGGGTCGGCGACAGCGTGGAGAGGCCCAGCAGGCGGCCGACGGCGTCGGAGGAGGTGATGACCGAGTCGGCGCCGGACTGGCGCATGAGCGGGGCGTTCTCCTGCTCGCTGACCGCCGCGACGATCCAGGCGTCCGGGTTGAGCTGGCGCACGGTCAGCGCGGCGAGCACGTTGGAGTCGTCGCGCCCGGTCGTGATGATCACCTGGTCGGCGTCGGCCACCCCGGCGCGCTGCAGGACGCCGCGGCGGGTGGCATCGCCCGTGATCACGGCGAGCTGGTCGGCGTGCGCGTCGGCCAGCGCGACCGGGCTCGGGTCGACCACGACCACGTGCTCGCGGTCGAGGCCGTTGTTGACCAGCGTCTCCACGGCGCTGCGGCCCTTGGTGCCGTAGCCGATCACCACCACGTGGTGTCCCATCTGCTTCCTCCATCGGGCGATGCGGAAAAGTTCGCGCCCGCGCTGCGCGAGCACCTCGAGCGTCGTACCGATCAACAGCACGAGGAAGGCGATGCGGGCCGGGGTGATGATGAACGCGTTGACCAGTCGCGCCGGGTCGCTGACCGGCGAGATGTCCCCGTAGCCGGTCGTGCTCAGCGTGACGGTCGTGTAGTAGATCGCGTCGACCAGCGAGACCGTGCCGAACGGGTCGTCGGCGGTGGCGTCACCGGAGTCGCGGTAGCCCTCGCGGTCGAAGTAGACGAGCATCACGGTGCCGACGAGGATCGCCAGCGCCGCGAGCAGCCGCCGGCCCAGCTCCCACCACGGCGAGCGGATCCGCTCGGGCAGCGCGACCCGGCCCACCGAGGGGCTGTTCGCCGGCGCTCCTGTCTGGTCACCCACGGCCCGGAACCTACTCCACCCGGCTGGCCGCCCCGGATACCGGCGTCGCGAGCGGCGTTTCGGGCCGATCTGGCAAGGCGGCGGCGCGACCGCATGCTGGGCGCACGTCGAGCGTCGCCAACGCGGCCAGATCGAGTCCGAGGCGCCGCGCAGCAGGCGGGATCCGGGGTGGCCTGCCGTCAGTCCGTGGGGCGGCGCAGGAGGCGGGCCATCAGCTCCCGGCGCGCCCGCTGCGTGGTCTCCTGCGGGAAGACCTCGTCGAAGGCGGCGTTGACGCCGGCCCCGATCAGCACGGCCAGCGCGGCGATGTAGAGCCAGATCAGGATGGCGATCGGCGCGGCCAGCGGGCCGTAGATCGAGTGCGAGTCCTGCGCGGTCACGGTGAGCACCCAGCGCAGCAGGTAGGAGCCGCCGATCCAGCTGATCAGCGAGAAGGTGGCGCCGGGCAGGTTGAAGCTCCAGTTGGTCCGCACCGGCACCGACACGTGGTAGAGCGTGGCGAGGAAGCAGATGCAGATCACCACGATCAGCGGCCAGTAGAAGCCCATCAGGAACTCGGCGCGGTTCGGCAGCCACGAGCGCACCAGCTTGGGTCCGGCGACCACGAGCGGCAGCGTGATCGCCCCGGTGATGACGGCGAGGATGTAGAGCACGAAGGCCAGCGCGCGGGTCTTGACGATCCCCCGGTGCCCGCCGAGCCCGTGCATGATCGTGATGGTGTCGACGAAGACGTTGAGCGCGCGGGACCCCGACCAGAGCGCGAGCACGAAGCCGAGCGAGATCACGTCGAAGCGGCCGCCCTCGAGCACGTCGTTCATCGTCGGCACGATCACCCGGTTGACCGCCGTGTCGGTGAGGAAGGCCGAGAAGAGGTCGATGACGGCGCGGCGCACCTCCTCGACCTGGGCGGCCGTGAAGTGCTCGGTGACGTAGCCGACACCGCCGGCGAGCGCGAAGATCAGCGGCGGCACCGACAGGACGGCGAAGAAGGCCCCCTCGGCGGCCAGCCCCGTGACCCGGTAGCGCAGGCAGGAGCTGACCGTGGTCACGATCAGCCGCCACACGAGGTGGAAGAACCGTCGTACCGGCCCCGGGAGACGGTCCACGGCGTTGCGGAGGTACGACGGCCGGGCCTGGGTCCCCGGATCGTCCGCCATGGCCCTCACGCTATCTGCCGCAAGACCCTGACCGAGGCATCCCGAGCGGCCTAGAGTCGGGTGATCTGCATCGCTCAGCTCGGGTTCACGCTCCGGAGGACGCCGTGCACGACCGCTCCGCCCTCGGCCCCGCCGATGTCTCCGACGCCACGCTCGCGGCCATGGTCGCCACCCTGTACGACGCCGGCGACGCCTCCGTCACCGTGCTGCGCTCACAGGCGGTGCAGGTCGACTACGAGCTGCCGGCGATCACGACCGGCGGGCGGTGGTGGGTGCGGGGCACGGCATCGATCGACGGCCACGAGCGGGACTTCACGCTGTTCGTGAAGCACGTGCACGAGTGGTCACGCTCGCCCTTCTTCGAGATGGTGCCGCCGGAGGTGCGCGAGTGGGCCGCAGGGATGGTGCCGTGGCGCACGGAGGGCGCGGTCTACCGCGCCGGCCTCGGCGACCTGCTGCCCGAGGGACTGGCGATGCCGCGGGCGGTCGGCATCCACGAGATCGACGACCGGGCGTACGCCGTGTGGCTGGAGGTGGTGCCCACGGTCGAGGTGGCGTGGGACCTCGACCGCTACCGGCGGGCGGCCCACCTGCTCGGGCGGTTCGCCGCCCGTCCGGGCATCCGCGCCCTGGCCCGGATCGGCAGCCGGGAGTGGGACGTGCGCAGCTACGTCGACGGCCGGCTGGGCCACCAGGTGCTGCCGATCCTCGGCGACGAGGGCATCTGGCGGCACCCGCTCGTCGCGGGGACGTTCGTGGACCTCCGTCCACGGCTGCTGGCCGCGGTCGACCGGCTGCCGGAGCTGACCGACGAGCTGCTCGCCCTGCCGGAGCTCGTCGGCCACGGGGACGCCTGCCCCAACAACCTGCTGGTGCGCCCGGACCGGGACGGCTTCACGATGATCGACTTCGGGTTCTTCATGGCGCTGCCCGTCGGCTTCGACCTGGGCCAGCTCCTCGTCGGCGAGGTCCAGCTCGGACGGGGCGACGGGAGCGACCTCGCCGAGCGCGGCGAGGCCTGCCTGGCGTCGTACGTCGACGGGCTGGCCGCCGAGGGGCTGGAGCTCGACCTCGCGACCGTCCGCCGCGCCCACGCCCTGCACCTGCTGGTGTTCAGCGGTCTCTCGGCGATCCCGTTCGAGCACCTCGACGCCGAGCCCACGGACGCGCTGCGGGCGATGGCGGCCACCAGGGCCGCCATCGCCCGCCATGCGCTGGACCTCGTCGATCAGACCGGCTGAGGCTCCTTGGCGAGCCGGTCCCCCGGCTCCGGCGCGGCGGCCGGCTGGTGGTCGTCGACCATCGTGGTCTCGTCGAACGGGTCCTCGCCGGACAGGGCGCGCTCCATCTGCGCCCGGTCGATGCTGCCGGTCCAGTGGCCCACCAGCACGGTGCCGACGGCGTTGCCGGCGAAGTTGGTCAGGGCGCGGGCCTCGGACATGAACCGGTCGATGCCGACGATCAGGCCGACGCCGTCGACGAGCTCCGGGCGGTGCGACTGCAGGCCGCCGGCGAGGACCGCCATGCCCGAGCCGGTGACGCCCGCGGCGCCCTTGGCGGCGATCATCATGAACAGCAGCAGCGAGACCTGCTCACCGATGGCCAGCGGGCTCCCGACGGCCTCGGCGATGAAGATCGACGCCATGGTCAGGTAGATCGCGGTGCCGTCGAGGTTGAACGAGTACCCGGTGGGGACGACCACGCCGACGGTGGTCTTGTCGACACCGGCGTGCTCGAGCTTCGCGATCGCCCGCGGCAGGGCCGACTCGGAGGACGAGGTGGCCAGGATCAGGAGGAACTCGCGGCCCAGGTAGCGCAGCAGCGCGAAGATGTTGATGCCGGTCGTGAGTTTGAGCAGGGCGCCCAGGACGACGAATACGAAGAGCACGCAGGTGACGTAGAAGCCGATCATCAGCACGGCGAGGCTCTTCAGCGCGTCCGCGCCGCCGGTGCCGACCACGGCGGCCATCGCACCGAAGGCGCCGACCGGCGCGGCCCACATGATCATGCCGAGCAGGCGGAAGACGAGGCGCTGCAGGTGGCCGACGACCGTGAGCACCGGGGCACCGGACGCCCCCATCCGCTGGAGGGCGAAGCCGACGAGGAGCGCGACGAGCAGGGTCTGCAGCACGCTGCCGCTGGTCAGCGAGCTGAACAGCGAGTCGGGGATGATCCCCAGCAGGAAGGCCGTCGTGTCGGAGTGGCCCTCCGCGGCCTTCTCCTGCGCGATCGCCGCACCGTCGGCGGTGACGTGCAGGCCGTCGCCCGGGTGGAGGAAGTTGCCGACGACCATGCCGATGGTCAGGGCGACCGTCGACATCACCATGAAGTAGACGAGCGCCAGGCCACCGACCCGGCCGACCTTGGCGGCGCTGGCCACCGAGCCGACACCGAGCACGATCGTGCAGAAGATGATCGGCTGGATCATCATCTTGATCAGGTTGACGAAGCCCTCGCCGAGCGGCTTGAGCTCGACCGCGAATGTCGGGAAGAGCAGCCCCGTCGCGATGCCGAGCAGCACCGCGCCGATGACGGCGAGGTAGAGGTAGTGGGTGGCGCGCGAGCCGTGCTTCGGCTGCGTCCCTGTGCTGGTGGTGCTCATGGGGTCCTCCTGGTCCGGTCCGTTCCGGGTGCCCCGGTGGGGCGTCCTCGCCAACTCTCGGCCCGGAGGTGACGGTCGTCACCGTTGTGTTCGTTGTGTTCGTGGCCTGCGTCACATCCGCGGTCCTCCGGTGGGCGAGAATGGCGCCGTGCCCCGCCCCCGCCTGCTCCGCGACCGCCCGGTCGCGCGCCAGGTGCTGCTCCTCCAGGTCGGCACGGTGCTGCTGCTCGTCGTCACGGGGATCCTGATGGCGTCGTACGACGCCCGGCGGGACTCGCGCAGCCGGGCCACCCAGCGCGTGGTGGCCGTCGCCCTCACCGTCGCGGACTCCCCCACCGTCCGCGCCGCGCTGCGCAGCGACGACCCGACCGCGACCCTCCAGCCGTGGGCCGAGGAGGTCCGCCGCGACACCGACACCGACTTCGTGGTGGTGATGGACCTCGACCGCACCCGCTACACGCACCCCGACCCGAGCCTGATCGGCGGCAAGTTCGTCGGCGACCTCGGCGACGCACCCGAGGGCGGGATCTTCACCCAGCAGTACAAGGGCTCGCTCGGCCCGTCGGTCCGCTCGGTCGTCCCGGTCGAGGACGACGGTCGTGTGGTGGCGCTGGTGTCGGTCGGGATCACCGTCAGCGACATCAACCGCGGGCTCAAGCGCGACGTCAGCATCGTGGTCCTGTGCGGCGTCCTCGTGCTGCTCGCCGGGATGGCCGGTGCCTGGCTGCTCAGTCGCCGGCTGCACCGGCTGACCCACGGCATGGGCGAGCAGGAGCTGGCCCGGATGTACGAGTACTACTCCGCCGTCCTGCACTCCGTCCGGGAGGGCCTGCTGCTCCTCGACGGCGAGGGGCGGGTCCAGCTGGTCAACGACGAGGCCCGGCGCCTGCTCGCGCTGCCCGACGACGTGGTCGGCACCCGGATCGAGGACCTCGGCCTCGCGCCGGCGCTGGTCGCCGCCGCCCGCGGGCGCACCGCCGAGTCCGACGACCTCTACCTCGCCGGCGAGCGGATCCTCGTCGTCTCCTCCGCCCCGGCGCAGTGGGAGGGCCGCGACGTCGGCGCCGTCGTGACCCTGCGCGACCACACCGAGCTGCGCTCGGTCACCGGCGAGCTCGAGGTCGTGCGCCGCCTCACGGAGTCGCTCCGCTCGCAGAACCACGAGTCGGCCAACCGCCTGCACACGGTGGTCTCCCTCATCGAGATGGGCCGGACCGAGGAGGCGGTCGCGTTCGCCACCGACGAGCTGCAGGTGGCCCAGCTGCTGACCGACCAGGTGGTCGGCGCCGTCGACGACCCCGTCGTCGCGGCCCTGCTGCTCGGCAAGTCCGCGGAGGCCGCCGAGCGGGGCGTCGAGCTGCGCATCGTCGGGGAGCTGCCGTCCGGCACCGGCATCGCGCCGCGCGACCTGGTGACCGTGCTCGGCAACCTCGTCGACAACGCCCTCGACGCCGTCGCCGAGGCCGATCCCCGGGTGGTCGAGGTCCGGCTCTCCGGCGACGAGCGCTCGGTCACGATCACCGTCGGCGACAGCGGTCCGGGCCTCGACGACGACGCCTCCGCCCGTGTGCTCGACCGGGGCTGGACCACGAAGGCCGAGCCGGGCACCGGTCGCGGCCTCGGGCTGGCCCTCGTCGGACAGGTCGCCCGCCGCCACGACGGCGAGATCGTCGTCGGCCGCTCGCCCCTCGGCGGCGCCGCGTTCACCGTGACCCTGGCCCTCACCCCGGCGGAGGCAGGACGGTGAGCGTCCGGGTGCTCGTCGTCGAGGACGAGGCGCTGGCCGCCGAGGCGCACGCGGCCTATGTCGGCCGGGTCCCCGGCTTCGCCCTCGCCGGCGTCGCCCGGTCGGCGCGGGAGGCGGTCCGCGCGCTCGACGCGGCCCGAGAGGCCGGCACCCCGGTCGACCTCGTCCTGCTCGACATGAACCTGCCCGACGGGCACGGGCTCGGGCTGCTCAACGGGCTGCGTGCCGCCGGGCACCTGTGCGACGTGATCGCGGTGACGGCGGCGCGGGACACGCGGGTGGTGCGGCAGGCCGTCGTACAGGGGGTGGTGCTGTACCTGCTCAAGCCGTTCACGTTCGCCACCTTCCGCGCGAAGCTCGAGCAGTACGCCGAGTACCGCGCCCGGCTCGACGCCGCCCCGGACGAGGTGGTCCAGGACGAGGTCGACCAGCTGCTGGGGTCGCTGCGGCCGACGGGCAGCGCGCCGCTGCCGAAGGGCATGAGCGCGGAGACGCTGCGTGCGGTGACCGCGGCGCTGCGCGAGGCGGAGCACGACCTGTCCGCGAGCGAGGTCGCCGCCGTCGTCGGCGCCTCCCGGGTGACCGCGCGGCGCTACCTCGAGCACCTGGCGGACCAGGGCCTGGCCGCGCGCGGGGTCCGGTACGGACCCAGCGGCGGCCGGCCCGAGGTCAGCTACAGCTGGAGGTAGGTCAGCAACGCGCGGCAGCGCGGCGGGAGCCGTCGCCAGGCAGCTTGCTGCCCGCCCTGCGGCGGAGCCGCGCTCGCGCCATCAAGAAAGGTCGAGGCCCGGGTAGAGCGGGTGCTTGTCGAGCAGCTCGGCCGACGCGGCACGGACCTTGTCGGCCACGCCCTCGCCCAGGACGTACGACGCCTTCGACGGGGCGCCCGCCGACGTCGTACCGGCCTCGGTGTTCTGCAGGACGTGGACGATCAGGTCGGCGACCTGGTCGAACTCGTCGACGCCGAAGCCGCGGCTGGTGAGCGCCGGGGTGCCGATCCGGATGCCGGAGGTGTACCAGGCGCCGTTGGGGTCGGACGGGACCGAGTTGCGGTTGGTCACGACGCCGGCGTCGAGCAGGGCGGACTCCGCCTGGCGGCCGGTGAGGCCGAACGACGAGACGTCGAGCAGCACGATGTGGTTGTCGGTGCCGTCGGTGACCAGCTTGGTGCCGCGCTTCATCAGGCCCTCGGCGAGCGCCTTGGCGTTGTCGGCGACGGCGTTGGCGTAGGTGCGGAACTCCGGCGTGCGCGCCTCGGCGAAGGCCACGGCCTTGGCGGCCATCACGTGCGACAGCGGGCCACCGAGGACCATCGGGCAGCCGCGGTCGACGCTCGGGGCGTACTCCTCGGTCGCGAGGATGAAGCCACCGCGCGGGCCGCGCAGCGACTTGTGCGACGTCGAGGTGACGATGTGGGCGTGCGGGACCGGGTCCTCGTCGCCGGTGAACACCTTGCCGGCGACCAGGCCGGCGAAGTGCGCCATGTCGACCATGAGGGTGGCGCCGACCTCGTCGGCGATCTCGCGCATCTTCGCGAAGTTCACGCGGCGGGGGTAGGCGGAGTAGCCGGCGACCAGGATGAGCGGCTTGAACTCCTTGGCCTTCGCGCGCAGGGCGTCGTAGTCGATGAGCCCGGTCTCGGGGTCGGTGCCGTACTGCTGCTGGTGGAACATCTTGCCGCTGATGTTCGGGCGGAAGCCGTGGGTGAGGTGGCCGCCGGTGTCGAGGCTCATGCCGAGCAGGCGCTGGTTGCCGAGCTCGTGGCGCAGCTTCTCCCAGTCGGCGTCGGAGAGGTCGTTCATGTTCTTCACGCCGGCGTCCTGCAGCCAGGGGCCCTCGACGCGGTGCGCCAGGATCGCCCAGTACGCCGTCAGGTTGGCGTCGATGCCGGAGTGCGGCTGCACGTAGGCGTACTCCGAGCCGAACAGCTCGCGCGCGTGCTCGGCGGCGAGCGCCTCGACGGTGTCGACGTTCTGGCAGCCGGCGTAGAACCGGTGGCCGACGGTGCCCTCGGCGTACTTGTCGCTGAACCAGGTGCCCATCGTGAGGAGCACGGCCGGCGAGGCGTAGTTCTCGCTCGCGATCAGCTTGAGCGATGCCCGCTGGTCGGCGAGCTCCTGGCGCGTGGCGTCGGCGATGCGGGGCTCGACGGACGCGATGACCTCGAGCGCCTGGCGGTAGGCGCTGCTGACGAGTTCGCCGTTGACGGAGTTGTCGCTCATGGGCGACAGCGTAGTGGGGCGCGCCGACCCCGGCGGCGCCCCGGGGTGCACCGCCGGGACTGGTGTGGTGAGAGGCGCCGCCTCGTGTGACGTGCGTCGCAGGTCCCGCGTGGCCACGGTGCGATCCGGGCCGTGCATTCCATATTCCGAGACGGATGTCCACATCATGAGATTCAGATTTGGTGGCGGGCAGTCCGAAGGATGAGACTCGTTGACATGGTCACCGCTGCCACCCATGCGCACCTCGTGGTACGACGCCACGTGGACTTCGGGCGCACGCGCAGCATGATGTGTTGGCCCCGCTGACGCCGCCGCCGCATCCACCCGAGCCGCGCGCCTGACTCCCCGGCGCGCCCATCAGCGAAGGACCTCCTCTCCGCATGCCCGACCTGCGCTTCAAGCCCGAACGAGCCAAGCACACCGAGATCCCGCGCCCCAAGCGCGCCGAGGGTCAGTGGGCGCTCGGCTACACCGAGCCGCTCAACAAGAACGAGCAGTCGAAGAAGGACGACGACCCGCTCAACGTGCGGGACCGGATCCTCTACATCTACTCCAAGCGCGGCTTCGACTCGATCGACCCCGCCGACCTGCGCGGCCGCTTCCGCTGGATGGGCCTCTACACCCAGCGCAAGCCCGGCATCGACGGTGGACGGACCGGCTCGATGGAGGAGGAGGAGCTGGACGACCGCTACTTCATGCTGCGGGTCCGCTCCGACGGCAAGCTGCTCTCCCCCGCCGCCGTGCGTGCCCTCGGCCAGATCGGCGTCGACTTCGCCCGCGACACCGCCGACGTGACCGACCGCGAGAACATCCAGTACCACTGGATCGAGATCGAGAACGTCCCGGAGATCTGGGAGCGCCTCGACGCGGCCGGCCTGCACTCGCTCGAGGCCTGCGGCGACTCGCCCCGCCCGTTCCTGGGCTCGCCGGTCGCCGGCGTCGCCAAGGACGAGATCATCGACGGCACCTCGGCGCTGGAGGAGATCGAGCGGCGCTACCTGAACAACAAGGACTTCTCGAACTTCCCGCGGAAGTTCAAGACCGCGCTCACCGGCCACCCCAGCCACGACGTCTCCCCCGAGACCAACGACGTCTCCTTCGTCGGCACCGTGCACCCGGAGCTCGGCCCCGGCTTCGACGTCTGGGTCGGCGGCGGCCTGTCCACCAACCCGATGCTCGCCCAGAAGCTCGGCGTCTGGATCCCGCTCGACGAGGTCCCCGACGTGTGGGCCGGTGTCGCCGGCATCTTCCGCGACTACGGCTACCGCCGCCTCCGCTCGCGGGCCCGCCTGAAGTTCCTGGTCGCCGACTGGGGTGTCGAGAAGTTCCGCGAGGTCCTCGAGAACGAGTACCTCGGCAAGAAGCTCGAGACCCTCGCCTCGCCCGAGTCGCCGGTCGGCCACCGCGACCACATCGGCGTGCACGAGCAGAAGGACGGCAAGTTCTACGTCGGCGTCGCGCCGACCGCCGGCCGGGTCTCCGGCACGCTGCTGGTGCAGCTGGCCGACCTGCTCGAGGAGTACGGCGTCACGGGCGCCCGCCTCACGCCGTACCAGAAGATCGTGCTGATCGGCGTCGACGGCGGCGTCGTCGACGCACTGCTCGACCGCCTCGACGAGATCGGCCTCAGCGGCCGCCCCTCCGCCTGGCGGCGCAACACGATGGCCTGCACCGGCATCGAGTTCTGCAAGCTGGCGATCGTCGACACGAAGAACCGTGCGCGCGACCTGGTCGACGAGCTCGAGAAGCGCTTCCCGGAGCTCGACACCCCGATCACGATCAACGTCAACGGCTGCCCCAACGCCTGCGCCCGGACCCAGGTCGCCGACTTCGGCCTCAAGGGCCAGCTCGTCGTCGACGAGAACGGCGAGCAGGTCGAGGGCTTCCAGGTGCACCTCGGTGGTGCGATCGGCCTGCGGGCGAACTTCGGTCGCAAGCTGCGCGCCCACAAGGTCACCAGCAAGGGCCTGGACGACTACATCACCTCGGTCGTGACGAACTACCTGGCCGACCGCGCCGAGGGCGAGGCCTTCGACGCGTGGGTGCACCGCGCCGACGAGGACCTGCTGCGCGGCGACAGGACGCTCGAGTCGAGGACGCTGGAGTCGGTCTGATGTCGGAGGAGTCGGTGTCGTCGCGGGCAGTTCCCTACCACTGCCCCTACTGCGGCGAGACCGACCTCTGGCCGCACGAGCCGACCGGCTGGGAATGCCGGGGGTGCCGCCGGGCCTTCCAGGTCCAGCTGCTCGGACTCACGTCCGTCGCCCCCACCCGAACCACTGACGCTGAAGAAGGAGGTGCCTGATGACTGCTCCCACGACCGCTGCCGCCCGGAGCTTCCGCGGCACCCACACCGAGGGCCGCTCCGCCGAGGAGCTGCGCGAACTGGTCTCCCACTGGGGCGCCGAGCTGGAGCTCGCACCCGCCGAGGTGATCATCGAGTGGGCCGCCGCCACGTTCGGCGAGCGCTTCTGCATCACCTCCTCGATGGGTGACGCCGTGCTGGCGCACCTCGCGGAGAAGGTCGTCCCCGGAGTCGACGTCGTCTTCCTCGACACCGGCTACCACTTCGTCGAGACCATCGGCACCCGCGACGCGGTGCAGGCCACGATGAACGTCAACCTGATCTCGATCACCCCGGTGCAGTCGGTCGCCGAGCAGGACGCCGAGTACGGCCCCGAGCTCTACAAGCGCGACCCCGACCTGTGCTGCGCCCTGCGCAAGGTCAAGCCGCTGGCCGACTCGCTCGCCAAGTACGACGCGTGGGCGACCGGGCTGCGCCGGGCGGAGACGCACAACCGGGTGATCGCGCCGGTGATCGGCTGGGACGCCAAGAAGCAGAAGGTCAAGGTCTCCCCCATCGCCCGCTGGAGCGACGAGCAGGTCGAGCGCTATATCGCCGAGAACGGCGTGCTGGTCAACCCGCTCGTCTACGACGGCTACCCGTCCATCGGCTGCGCGCCGTGCACCCGCCGGGTCGCCCCCGGCGAGGACCCGCGCAGCGGCCGCTGGGCCGGCACCAACAAGACCGAGTGCGGCATCCACTCATGACAAGGACGTCATCGGACCGCACCAGGCCCACCCTCCGGGACGAAAGGGGTAACTCCTGATGGCTGCTCCCGCACTCATCGCCCTGGCCCACGGCAGCCGCGACCCGCGTTCGGCCGCCACGATCACGGCGCTCGTCGACGCGACGAAGGCGCTGCGACCGGACCTGCGCATCGAGAAGGCCTTCCTCGACCTCTCCAAGCCGGGCTTCCACACGGTCGTGGACCGGCTGGTCAAGGCCGGCTTCGACGAGATCGTCGTCGTACCGCTCCTGCTGGTCGAGGCGTTCCACGCGAAGGTCGACGTCCCCGAGATGATCGCCGAGGCGACCACGCGCCACCCCGGCCTGCAGATCCGCGCGACCGAGGTGCTCGGCCTCGAGGCCCGCTTCCTCGAGGTGCTCGACGAGCGCCTGCGCGAGGCCCTGCGCGCCGCCCGGATCCGTGAGCTCGACGCCCTCGTCCTGGCCGCGGCCGGCACCAGCGACCCGCTGGCCAACCAGGCGGTCGCCCGCCTCGCCCGGCTCTGGGGAACCCACCACCGCCTGCCCGTGACGGCGGCGTACGCGACCAGCGCCCCGCCGGCCACCGGCGAGGCCGTGCGCGCCTTCCGCGCCGAGGGCCGCCGGCACATCGCCGTCGCCTCGCTGTTCCTGGCTCCCGGCAGCCTCGTCGACCGGGCCTCCGAGCTCGCGCTCGAGGCCGGCGCCGTCGCGGTGTCCGAGCCGCTGGGCGCGCACCCCGAGATCGCCCGCACGATCCTCGCCCGCTACGCGGTGGGTGCGGTCGAGCTCGTCCCGGTCTGAGGGAGTTTCACCGGCCGGCCGGTGAAACTCACGCTTGGACGACGAAGGTTCGTCGTCCAAGCGTGAGTTTCGTCGTCCAACCCCTCACAGGACCAGCATCTCCAGAAGGTGCTCGAGCGTCCGGGCCGGGTCCGCGGTGACGCCACCGTGGACCGGCCCCGGCTGCAGAACCGTGCTGCGCGGCGCCTTGAGGAAGCCGAAGCGCGTGCTCGCGTCGTCGCGGGCCTCACGGCTCCCGTAGGCGGTCGCGCGCACGCCGACGCCGAAGCCGGTGTGCGCCTCGCCGCTGCACACCCGCTCGATCGCGGCCAGGGCCGCCTCGATCGACGCGATGTCGACCTCCGCGTCGAGGGCGCGGATCCGGTCCGCGTCCACCGACGAGCGCACGCCCAGGAAGTCGGCGTCCGGGCAGTGCACGACGACGCCCACGTTGACGAACTCCTCGCGCTCGACGCGCGGGACGCAGCGGAGCGTGACGTACTGGTAGGGCTGGTACGACGTCACGCGCCCGCCTCGGCCCTGACCTCGGGAAGCCACGGGCGTCCGCCGTCGCGACGCGCGGCGAGGAAGGCCACGTAGCGCTCGCGGAGCGCGTCGGGCGTCTCGGCTCCCGGGACCGGCTCCAGCCAGTCGTCGCTCACGTCGGCCAGCACGGCGGCGAGCGCCGTGTCGGTCAGCCGCGCGGCCAGGCCGGCGTCCTGCGCGCGGGCCTCCTCGGCGTACCCACGGAGGATGTGCTCGCTCGTGTCATAGGGCTGGCGGGCGAAGCGCTCCGGGTCGCCGGGGCCGCCCGACCACGAGTGGTGGAAGTAGAGCGACGCGCCGTGGTCGATGGCCTGGAGCGTCCCGCGCCACACCAGCAGGTTGGGGTTGCGCCAGCTCCGGTCGACATTGGCCGTGAACGCGTCGAGCCAGAGCACACGACCCGCGAGCTCGGGGTCGGGCTCGGTGGACGGGTCGTAGCCGAAGGAGCCCGGGAGGAAGTCGATGCCGAGGTTGAGCCCGGCACTGGCGTTGAGCAGGTCCTGGACCTCCTCGTCGGCCTCGTAGCGGGCGATGTCGGGGTCGACGTCGAGCACCACCTGGTCGGGCGTCGGGATGTCGAGCAGGCGGGCCAAGCCCGCGACGATGACCTCGGCGACGAGCACACGTGGACCCTGGCCGGCGCCGCGGAACTTGCAGACGTAGGTGCCGAGGTCGTCGGCCTCGACGATGCCCGGCAGGCTGCCGCCCTCGCGCAGGGGCGTGACGTAGCGGGTGACCCGGACCTGGGGCAGGCCGGTCGTCGACGCTGTGCTCACAGGGGCTTCTCGTCGAGGAGGCGCTGCTTCTCGTGCTCGACGTCGAAGTCCGCCTCGGGCCACGACAGGTCGAAGGCGCGCAGCGCGTCGAGCAGCAGGGTGCCGATGGCGAGGTTGCGGTACCACTTCCGGTCGGCGGGGATCACGTGCCACGGCGCGATGTCGGTGTTGGTCCGCTCGATGGCGAGCTCGTAGGCCTCCTGGTACGCCGGCCACAGCTCGCGCTCGTCGACGTCACCAGGGTTGTACTTCCAGTGCTTCGTCGGGTCGTCGAGGCGCGCCAGCAGGCGCTCCTTCTGCTCGGCCGCCGAGATGTGCAGCATGCACTTGATGATGGTCGTGCCCTGCTCGACCAGGTCGGCCTCCCAGTCGTTGATCGCCTGGTAGCGCCGGCGGATCTCGTCGGGCGGGGCCAGCTCGCGCACCCGCGCGATCAGCACGTCCTCGTAGTGCGAGCGGTCGAAGACGCCGACGAGTCCCTCGGGAGGCAGCGCCTTGGTGATCCGCCAGAGGAAGTCGTGCTTCCGCTCCTCCTCGGTCGGGGCCTTGAACGACGTGATCCGCACACCCTGCGGGTCCATCAGGCCGACCGTTGAGCGGAGCGTCCCGCCCTTGCCGGAGGTGTCCATGCCCTGGAGCACGAGCAGGATCGAGCGGCGGCCGTCGGCCGTGCCGTCGGCGAACAGCCGCTCCTGCAGCTCCTCCAGCACGGGGGCCAGCTCCTGCAGCGCCTTCTCACCGTCGCCCTTGTCGCCGTCGAAGCCCGGCGTGGCGTCGGTCTCGACGGCCGACAGGTCGATCGGTCCGGGCGCGACGCGGAGGGGCGAGGTGAGGTCCGAGAGCGGGAAGGCGGCCATGACGAAACCCTAGTGGGGGGTCAGTGGGCCAGGCCGCCCCGCCGGTCGACCAGCGGCGGCGTCGACGACCACGGGAAGTCGATCCAGGCACCGGTACGACGCCACACGTACTCCGCGTTGATGACCGTCCACGGCTTCTCGTAGATCACCGCGGTGCGCGCCTCGGCGACGTGGTCGGCGAAGAAGTCGCGGACCACCTCGAGCGTCTTGCCCGTGTCCGCGACGTCGTCGGCGATGAGCACCTTCATGCCGGTGAGGTCGATGGCGGCCGGGGTGGGCGGCAGCATCATCGGCACGTCGAGGCGCTCGTTGACGCCGGTGTAGAACTCCACGTTGACCGCGGAGAGGTTCTTCACGTCCAGCGCGTAGCCCAGGCCCATCGCGAGGCCGAGGCCACCGCGGGCGATCGCGAGGACGATGTCGGGCTCGAAACCGTCGTCGACGACCTGCTGGGCGAGGTCGCGAACGGCAGTGCCGAACAGCTCGTAGGTCAGGACTTCCCGCTCGGGGGCGGGCGCGGCGTCGGAGGTCACGGCCACATTCTGCGCCACCGGTCCGCGAACGTCAGCAGCCAGCCGTCAGTCGCTGTCGTCCTGCAGCGCGAGCTCCTGGCGGACCACGGCGTAGGCCAGACCGGAGGAGTACCCCTTGCGCGCCAGCATCCCGACCAGCCGCCGCGCGGCGACCTGCCCGTCGACGCCGCGCATGCTGCGGAGCTTGCGCTGCACCAGCACCCGCGCCGTTGCCTCCTCGTCGCCGGGGTCGACCTCGGCGAGCACCGCCTTCGCGGTCTCGTCGGCGATGCCCTTGCGCCGCAGCTCGACCGCCAGGGCCGTCCGGCCGAGCCCGCGGGTGCGCTGGCGGCTGTCGACCCAGGAGCGGGCGAACGCCTCGTCGTCGACGAGCCCGACCTCCTCGAACCGGTCGAGCAGCCGGGTCGCGACCTCCTCGGGGACGTCACGGCGCGCGAGCCGCTCCTCCAGCTCGTGGCGGCTGCGCGCCTGCACGCTCAGCTGGTCGAGCAGGATCTTGCGCGCGACCGACTCGGGGTCGGCGTCCTCCCCCGGCCGGTCGACCGGGGGCTCCTCTGCCTTCCTCATCTCGCGTCTCCTGTCGGTTCGTCCTGGGGTCCTGGTGCGTCAGGGTCCGTCCGGGCGCCTCAGGCGCCTCCCGGGCTGGGCCGCGCGGCTCGGAGCGGGGACCCCGCCGTCGGCGCCTGCCGTGCTGCGTGACGCGAGCGTGCCGCACACGCCGACGGCACCCCGACATCGCCGCGCGGCCCACCCGTTCGGCGCCTGCGGCGCCCGGACCGCCTCAGGGACTCGCGTGGCGGGCTCCATCTGACCGGACGCTGTCGATCGGGCGCCACGCTCGGCCCATCGAACTCAGAAGGAGTCGACGCCGATCGGCTCGTCGGAGAGGTCGTTGAAGTCGCCGTCGACGGTCGGGGTGACGCCGAGCTTCTCGAGGATCTTCTTCTCCAGCTCGTTGGCCAGGTCGGGGTTGTCCTTGAGGAAGCCGCGGGCGTTCTCCTTGCCCTGGCCGAGCTGGTCGCCCTCGTAGGTGTACCAGGCGCCGGCCTTGCGGATCAGGCCCGCCTCGACACCCACGTCGATCAGACCGCCCTCGCGGGAGATGCCCTTGCCGTACATGATGTCGAACTCGGCCTGCTTGAACGGCGGGGCCACCTTGTTCTTGACGACCTTGACCCGGGTCCGGTTGCCGACCATGTCGGTGCCGTCCTTGAGGGTCTCGATGCGGCGCACGTCGAGGCGCACCGAGGAGTAGAACTTCAGCGCGCGACCACCGGTCGTGGTCTCGGGCGAGCCGAACATGACGCCGATCTTCTCGCGCAGCTGGTTGATGAAGATCGCGGTCGTCTTGGACTGGTTGAGCGCACCGGTCATCTTCCGCAGGGCCTGCGACATGAGGCGAGCCTGGAGGCCGACGTGGCTGTCGCCCATCTCGCCCTCGATCTCGGCACGGGGCACGAGCGCGGCGACGGAGTCGATGACGATCAGGTCGAGGGCGCCGGAGCGGATCAGCATGTCCGCGATCTCCAGCGCCTGCTCACCCGAGTCGGGCTGCGAGACCAGCAGCGCGTCGGTGTCGACGCCCAGGGCCTTCGCGTAGTCGGGGTCGAGCGCGTGCTCGGCGTCGATGAAGGCGACGATGCCGCCGGCGGCCTGGGCGCTGGCCACGGCGTGCAGCGCGACCGTGGTCTTACCGCTGGACTCCGGGCCGTAGATCTCCACGACACGACCGCGCGGGAGGCCACCGATGCCGAGCGCCACGTCGAGCGCGATGGAGCCGGTGGGGATCACGTCCAGGGGCGCACGCGAGTCGTCGCCGAGGCGCATGACCGAGCCCTTGCCGTACTGCTTCTCGATGCTGAGCAGCGCCGTCTCGAGCGCCTTCTGCCGGTCGTCTCCAGCCATGTGCCTACCGTCCTTCGTGTCGTGTGTGAGCCAGGTACGTCGGCGACGCTAGGGCGAGCTCCCGACACAACCTGGTCAGTCGTGCCGTCGTTGTGGACAACTCGTCCCGGCGTCGTACCTGTGGACGGCTGGTGGATGTCTCCGTGCCGTCGTAGGACAGACGTTAGCCGAACACGTGTTCGAAGTCGCGCTAGGCGGTACGGCGTGTCGTCGCCACCTGCTGGCCGGCACGCAGCGCCGCGCCGAGGACCCCCGCGACGAGCAGCAGGCTGGCGAGCGCGAGCGCCGGGTAGTCGGCCGCACCGACGATGATGCCGGCGAGCGCTCCGGCGACGGCGGCGGTCAGGCCCATCACCAGGTCGGAGGCGCCCTGCACGTCCGTGCGGGCGTCCAGCGGCGCGTGCTCGGCCACCATCGTCGAGGCGGACACCATCGACAGCGACCAGCCCAGCCCGAGCAGGAACAGCCCCGCGGTCACCTGCCACGACATCCCGGCGGGTGCCGACGCGCACAGCAGCAGGGCCACCAGGAGGGTCGCTCCCCCGGCGCCCAGCACCGGCGGGCGGCCGAACCGGTCGGCGAGCATCCCGACGACCGGCGAGAAGGCGAACATGCCGAGGACGTGGACGCTGATGACGACACCGATGACCTCCAGGCCCGAGCCGCCGTGCTCCATGTGCAGCGGCGTCATCACCATGACGCCGATCATCGTGGCGTGGGTCAGCGCGAGCCCGCTGATGGCGTACCCGAGCACCGGTCGCTCCCGGACGGCGCCGAGGGCCCGGGACCACGACGACGTACCGGTCGTGGCGATCGCCGGCCGCAGCCCGGCCCGCTCGTCGGCGGCCGCCAGCTCCTGCGCGAGCAGGAGCGGGTCGGGACGGAGCAGGACGGCGACCACGAGGGCGGCGAGCAGCATCCCGAGCGCGCCGAGGGCGAACGGCCCGGTCAGCTCCGGGATGTCGACGGCGTCCGCGAACCTCCCGGCCGGGCCGGTCAGGTTCGGGCCCGCGACGGCGCCGATGGTGGTCGCCCAGACCACGAGCGAGAGCGAGCGCGCGCGGGTCGCGTCCGTGGCGAGGTCGGTGGCGGCGTACCGGGCGGCGCTGTTGGCGGCCGTGCCGGCGCCCAGCATCACCGCGCCCGCGAGCAGGAGCGGCATGGAGCCGACGACGCCCGAGACGACGGCGAGCAGGCCTCCCCCGGCACCGACGAGGTAGCCCGTCACCAGGCCGGCCCGGCGCCCACGGCGCGCCATCAGCGGCGCGAGCAGGAACGAGATCACGGCGGCGCCCAGCACCTGCGCGGTCTGGGCGAGCCCGGACAGCGTCTCCGAGCCGGAGAGGTCGCGGGCCAGCAGCGAGGCGGTGGCGATGCCGATGGTGATGCCGACGGCACCCACGGCCTGGGTCAGGACGAGGACCCGGACGGTACGACGCTGCGCCTGGCTGTCACCGGACGTCACCGCTCACTCGCAGGAAGCTGCAGGGCGTCGCAGACCGCGCGCCAGACCTGCTTCGGCGGCACGCCGCCGTCGAGCGCCTCCTGCGCCGTGCGTCCGTCGAGCGCCGACATCACGAACTGCGAGGCCCAGACCCGCGCGTACGCCGCACCCAGGTGGTGGTCCATGCGCGTCCAGAACTCGGTGTGCCTCACCAACCCAACCCTAGTGCCGCGCGTCCTGGCCGGCCTGCACCCACCGCACGTCCCAGCGGTGGTGCACGAGGTCGTGCAGGTGGTAGCGGCCGAGGGTGTCGACGGTGAACACGCTGCCGTTGCTTCGTCGGCCCGGCCGGTCCCAGTCGTCGTCGCCGACCCGGTCGTACCAGCCGGCCGCCAGCTCGGCCGCCGCCACGAGGTCCGGTACGACGTCCGCGGCCCGCTGCTCGTCGTACCTGTCGGCGACGGCGGTCTCGTCCTGGTCCCAGTTCGCGAAGAGCGGGTCGTCCTGCGTGAGCATCTGCTCGAGCCGACCGGCGAAGACGCGGTTGACGTCGCGCACGTGGCAGCCGTACTCGGTCGGCGACCACACCGAGGGCTCGGGCCGGGTCCCGGAGCGCGGGTCGCCGAGGACCTCGGCCCAGAAGGCGGCGTTGTCGCGGACGGCGCGGCCCAGCGTCGTACGGTTCACGGCTGCGGCGTCGAAGCCGCAGTCGGGGCAGGACTCCTCGAGGACCCAGGTCCAGTCCTTGGTGTCGGGCTCGATCGCGGCGGCCTGCTCGGTGCTCATGGCGCCATTCTCCCGGCCCCGGGCCGGGCGGACGAGGGAGATCCCGCCATCCGCCGTCGATCCGCCGCCATCACACCTCGGCGGAGAAACCCACGCACCTCGGCGGAGAAACCCACGCACCTCGGCGGAGAAACCCTCACACCTCGCGGCGGAAGCGGGCGACGAGGTGGGCCCGGCGGGCGGACATGCGGGACCACACGGCCTGCTGGAAGGCGAGCGCGGCCCAGCCGGCGACGGCCATGCCGGAGATGTTGACGAGCAGCTGCAGCAGGCTCCCCCAGATTTCGTCGGGGACGCCGAAGGCCAGGCCGAGGGCGACATTGCCGGCGGCCGGGATCGTGGTGACGGAGATGAAGACGCCCGACAGGCCGCCGACCTTGGCCGAGGTGAGGGACAGCGCGCCGGCAGCGGCCGCGATGACGGCCACGATGAAGGACCACTTGTCCGGGGTGTAGATGAACGCGGTGCCCGGACGCGGTGCGGTGACCTGGTCCTCGGTGACCCAGCCGAGGCCGCGGGCGGCGAGCGCCGCGAGGGTGGCCATCGCGATCGCGACCGCGAAGCCGACGACGAGGGTCACGGCAGCGTGGCGCAGCAGGGCCGGGCGGCGTCGTACCAGCGCGAGGCCGAGGGCCGCGACGGGCAGGAACTCCGGGCCGAGCACCATCGCGCCGATCACGAGGATCTGCGAGTCCAGCACGATCGCGATGCTCGCGATCATCGTGGCGAGCGTCATGAAGGTGAGGAAGGTCCAGTTCAGCTCGGACTCGTCGAACGAGCGCTGGGTGACCTCGGCCCACACGACGGCGTCCGCCGACGAGCCGGGCGCCTGCTTCTCGGCCTCGAGCGCTGCCCGCGAGATCCAGGTCGCGACGGGGATGACGTGGATCGCGCCCTCGTGCTGCACGCCGATCTCGCGCAGCGCGTCGACGACCTCGTTGACGGCCTCGCGGGGCAGGTCCGCCTCGACGAGGTCGCCCTCGGGGACGAGGACCGCGTCCGGGACGTACGACAGCGCCGTGACCGCGGGGTCCTGGCGCAGCAGGTCGAGGACCGCGGGGGTCAGGTCGTGGGGCGAGGTGATGCGAAGGTGCTGCACGGCGCCCAGTGTGGCCCAGCCGCAGCCGCGATCAGGTGAGGCTCAGGTGATGTCGGCCGTGCCGAACGCGACGTTGAACTTGTCGCACCAGATGACCACCGACTTCATCCCGGCGAGGTCGGCGCCGTCCGGGATCTCGTAGCTCTGGTTGCCCTGGTTGCCCTTCAGCGCACCCAGCCTGACGTAGTCGCCGTCGTCGTAGATCCCCCACGAGCCGAAGCAGCCCTCGCAGTCGCCGCCGCTGCGGCGGTCGGTGATCCACACGTGCAGGTCGGGGCCGTTGGAGGTGTCCAGGTCCTGCAGCCGCAGGAACCGCGAGCCGTCGCTGCGCCGGAAGATGGTGGCCGTGCCGGAGGTGCCGTGCTCGGCGTCGATGAACTCGGCCGACGCCAGCACGACGCGCGTCTTCTGCTCGCCGCTCGCCTCGGGAACCGTCGTGTCGGTGAGCCCGCCCTGCGCCGTGCCGACCACCTCGCTGGCGTCGTCGCCCTCGTCCACCTTGTCGTCGATGAACAGCAGCCAGGGCTGGAAGACGAACGCCCCCACCACCGCGACCACGAGGAGCACCCCACCGACGGCCAGCCAGATCCCACGCTTTCGGCTCATGCGGCCATCGTGCCGCGAAGGCTCAGGCCGAAACCAGTGTCCGCGCGACCAGCGGTACGCCGGGCCGGTAGGCCAGGTGCACGTGGGACGGCGCGTCCAGCAGGACCAGGTCCGCACGGCTGCCGACGACGAGCGAGCCGACGTCGGTGCGGCCGAGCGCGGCCGCACCGCCCGCGGTGGCCGACCACACGGCCTCGGCCGGCGTCATCCCCATCTCCCGCACGGCCAGCGCGATGCAGAACGGCAGCGAGCTCGTGTAGCAGGAGCCCGGGTTGCAGTCGCTGGCGAGCGCGACGGTCACGCCGGCGTCGACCAGCCGCCGTCCCGACGGGTAGGGCTGCCGCGTGCTGAACTCCACCCCCGGCAGCAGGGTCGCCACGGTCCCGGCATCGCGCAGTGCGTGCACGTCGTCGTCGGAGAGGTAGGTGCAGTGGTCGACGGCGGTCAGGCCGAGCTCCGCGGCGAGCGCGACGCCCGGGCCGGGGCCGAGCTGGTTGGCGTGCAGCCGGCCCCTCAGCCCGGCGGCCTCGCCGGCGGCGAGGATGGTGCGGGCCTGGTCGGCGTCGAAGGCGCCCCGCTCGCAGAACACGTCGATCCAGCGTGCGTACGGCGCCGCGGCGGCCAGCATCGGGCCGGTGACCAGCGCGACGTAGCCGGCCGGGTCGTCGGCGTACTCGGGGGGCACGACGTGCGCGCCGAGGAAGGTGGTCTCGTCGGTGAACCCGCGGGCGACCCGCAGCGAGCGGGCCTCGTCATCGACCGAGAGGCCGTAGCCGGACTTGATCTCGACCGTGGTCGTGCCCTGGCGGCGCATCTCGTCGACGTGGCGGGCGACCCCGGCGGCGAGCTCGTCATCGGTCGCGGCACGGGTGGCGGCCACGGTGGTGCGGATGCCGCCGGCGGCGTACGACTCCCCCGCCATGCGGGCGCGGAACTCCTGCGCACGGTCGCCGGCGAAGACCAGGTGGCTGTGGCTGTCGACGAAGCCGGGGATCACCGCCCGGCCGGCGGCGTCGACGACCTCGTCGGCTGCCGGCGCGTCGGCGGCAGCTCCGACCCACGAGACGAGTCCGTCCTCGACCACCACGGCGGCGTCGGAGCGGAGGCCGAGCAGGTCGTCCGATCCAGCAGCCGCGGGGTCGTTGGTGACCAGCTCACCGATATTGGTGACGAGCAGGCTCATGGTGCCCAGACCTTTCCGATGGCGTCGGCGAGTGCGCGGCCGACGGCGGTGTGGTCACCGTCGAAGACCACCCGGCCGTCGGCGACGACGTGGGTGACGTCGGCGGCGCCCGCGGCGAAGACGGCGGTGTGCGCGTCGCCGCCGGTGCCGGCGGTGCGCGGTGAGGACAGGTCGATCGTGACCAGGTCGGCGCGCTGGCCGACCGCGATCGCGCCGGCGTCGTCGAACCCGAGGCTGCGGTGCCCGTCGGCGCTGCCGGCGGCGAGCAGCTCGGCGGCGCTCCAGTGGCCGCGGGCCTGCGAGGCGAGCCGCTCGTCCATCTCCAGGCCGCGCATCTCCTCGAAGGCGTCGATCACCGCGTGGCTGTCGGAGCCGAGCGTCAGCACCGACCCGGCGGCCTGCAGCTGCCGCGCGGGGCCGATGCCGTCGCCGAGGTCGCGCTCGGTCGTCGGGCAGAAGGAGGCGAACGCGCGCGCCTCGCCGAGCAGCCGGACGTCCTCGTCGGTCAGGTGGGTGGCGTGGACCGCGCTGGTCATCGGGCCGAGGAAGCCGTGGTCGGCCAGCAGCCGGGTCGGCGTGACGCCGTGCGCGGCGACGCAGTCGGCGTTCTCCTTGACCTGCTCGGAGAGGTGCACGTGGACGGGCACGCCGCCCTCGACGTACGACGCGAACGCCTTCAGCGCCTCGGCCGGGACCGCCCGCACCGAGTGCGCGGCCACGCCGATCGCCGCCGCGGCGCCGGTCAGCGGCTCGAGCTCCGCGACCCGCTCCTGCCACGCCTCGGCGGTGCCGTCGGAGAAGCGCCGCTGCACGCCCTCCGGGGCGGCGCCGAAGCCGCTGGACAGGTAGAGGGTGTCGAGCAGGGTGATCCGGATCCCGGCGTCACGGGCCGCGGCGAGGAGCGCGTTGCCCATGGCGTTCGGATCGTCGTACGGCGTCCCGTCGGGCTGGTGGTGCAGGTAGTGGAACTCCCCCACCGAGGTGTAGCCGGCGGCCACCATCTCGGCGTAGGTCGCGCGGGCCAGCGCGTAGTAGGTGTCCGGGTCGAGCCGGCCGGCGACGGCGTACATCTGCTCCCGCCAGGTCCAGAAGGTCCCGCGGTCGGTCTGGGTCCGGCCGCGCAGCGCGCGGTGGAAGGCGTGGCTGTGCGTGTTGGCGAGGCCGGGCAGGGTCAGGCCGCGCAGGGGTACGCCGGTCGCGCTCGCGTCGGCGACCACCGAGGTGATCCGGCCGTGCTCGACCTCCACGCGGACGGTGTCCTGGACCCGGCCGTCGACCCACGCGTGCTCGAGCAGGTAGGCGGTCACCCCGCCACCTCCCCGGCCACCTCACCCGTCACCTCACCCACCACCAGGCCGCTCAGCGCGTCGGCCAGCGCCTCGACGCCGGCGAGGCAGTCGGCGGTCTCCGCGGTCTCGTACGGCGAGTGGGAGACCCCCGAGGGATTGCGGACGAACAGCATGGCGGTGGGGATGCCGGCGTCCTGCAGGATGCCGGCGTCGTGACCGGCCTGGGTCGGCAGGACCGGGACGCCGCCCAGCCGCGCGACGAGCGAGTCGCGCAGGGCCGCGTCGAAGGCGACCTCCCCGCTCACGGACTCGGCCGTGACGGTGACGGTGGTGCCGTCGCGCTCGGCGCGCTCGACGGCCTGCTTCTCGACCGCCGTGACGAGGGAGGCGAGCGCCGCGTCGGACTCGGCCCGCGCGTCGAGCCAGGCGGTCACGTGCGAGGGCACCGCGTTGGTGCCGTTGGGCCGCACGTCGATCCGGCCGAAGGTGGCCCGCTGGCCCTGGACCCGCGCCTGCTTGTTGGCGGCCAGCGCGGTCATCGCGTAGGTCAGCATCGGGTCGACCCGGTCCTCCATGCGGGTCGTGCCCGCGTGGTCGGCCCGGCCGGCGATGTCGTAGCGGTAGCGGCCGTGCGGCCAGATCGCGCTGTGCACGCCGACCGGCGCGTCGAGCTCGATCAGCCCGCGACCCTGCTCGACGTGGAGCTCGACGTAGGTGGCGACCCCGTCGAGCAGGGTGGACGTGCCACCCTCGATGACGTCGCCGAGGCGGACGCCGTCACGGTCGGTCAGCTCCGCCGCGTCGGCCCACGTCGTCGCGCCCACGGCGAGCCGCGAGCCGAGGCAGGCCCGGCCGAAGCGGGAGCCCTCCTCCTCCACGAAGGCGGCGACGCCGAGCCGCCGGCTCGGCTGGACGCCACGCTCGCGCATCAGGTCGAGCGCGGCGAACGACGAGACGACACCGAGCGGGCCGTCGTACGCACCGCCGTCGAGGACGGAGTCGAGGTGCGAGCCGGTGAGGACGGAGGGCCCGGCAGGCCCCCACCAGGCGACGAGGTTGCCGAACGGGTCCTCCTCGACCTCGAGCCCGCGCGCCTCGGCCGCCTCGCGGAACCAGGCGCGGAGCTCGAGCTCGGCGGAGAGCCACGGCTGGCGGAAGTAGCCGCCGGAGGACGCCGAGCGGCCGATGGGCGCGAGGTCGCGCCACATCTGCTCGAAGTCAGGCAGATCCGTCACGATGCCTCATCCTCCGGGTTTCGAGACGCCTCGCTCCGTCCTCGCAGGCTCGGACGAAGCCGACGCTCCTCAACCTCCTCGGCACTCACTCGGCCCTCGCAGGCTCGGTCCGAGTGGCCTCGGACATGGGGATCCGCACGCCCCGCTCGGCGGCGACCTCGACGGCGCGGTCGTAGCCGGCGTCGACGTGGCGGATGACGCCCATGCCCGGGTCGTTGGTCAGCACGGCCTCGATCTTCGCAGCCGCGAGCTCGGTGCCGTCGGCGACGCACACCTGGCCGGAGTGGATCGAGCGACCCATGCCGACGCCGCCGCCGTGGTGGAGCGAGACCCAGGTGGCGCCCGAGGCGACCGCGGTCATGGCGTTGAGCAGCGGCCAGTCAGCGATCGCGTCGGACCCGTCGAGCATGGCCTCGGTCTCGCGGTAGGGCGAGGCGACCGAGCCGCAGTCGAGGTGGTCGCGGCCGATCACGATCGGGGCCTTGAGCTCGCCCCTCCTGACCATCTCGTTGAACTTCAGGCCGGCCAGGTGGCGCTCCTTGTAGCCGAGCCAGCAGATCCGCGCCGGCAGGCCCTGGTAGTGGACCCGCTCCTGCGCCATGCCGATCCACTTGTGGAGCCGCTCGTTGTCCGGGAAGAGCTCGAGGATCGCCTTGTCGGTCGCGGCGATGTCGGCCGGGTCGCCGGACAGCGCGGCCCAGCGGAAGGGGCCCTTGCCCTCGCAGAACAACGGCCGGATGTACGCCGGCACGAAGCCCGGGAACTCGAACGCGCGGTCGTAGCCACCCTTGCGGGCCTCGTCGCGGATCGAGTTGCCGTAGTCGAAGACCTCGGCGCCAGCGTCCTGGAACTCCACCATCGCCCGCACGTGCGCGGCCATGGAGGCCTGGGCCTCCTTGGTGAAGCCGGCCGGGTCGGCCTCCGCGCGCTGGTGCCACTCCTCGAAGGGCACGCCCACGGGCAGGTAGGACAGCGGGTCGTGGGCCGACGTCTGGTCGGTCACGATGTCGATCGGCGCCTTCATCTCAAGCAGCCTCGGGAAGATCTCCGCGGCGTTGCCGAGCAGGCCGATCGACAGGCCGCGGCGCTCGTCGCGCGCCTGGACGGCCAGCTCGAGGGCGTGCTCCAGCGAGTCGGCCTGGACGTCGAGGTAGCGGTGCTCGATGCGGCGGGTGATCCGGCTCTGGTCGACGTCGACGCAGATCGCGACGCCGTCGTTCATGGTGACGGCGAGCGGCTGGGCGCCGCCCATGCCGCCGAGGCCGGCGGTGAGCGTGATGGTGCCCGCGAGGGTGCCGCCGAAGCGCTTGTCCGCGACGGCGGCGAAGGTCTCGAAGGTGCCCTGCAGGATGCCCTGGGTGCCGATGTAGATCCACGAGCCGGCCGTCATCTGGCCGTACATCGTCAGGCCCATCTCCTCCAGGCGCCGGAACTCCTCCCAGTTCGCCCAGTCGCCGACCAGGTTGGAGTTGGCGATGAGGACGCGCGGGGCCCACTTGTTGGTCTTCCACACGCCGACCGGCTTGCCGCTCTGGACCAGCATCGTCTCGTCGTCCTCGAGGTCGCGCAGGGTGCGCACGAGGGCGTCGTAGGCCTCCCAGCTGCGGGCGGCCTTGCCCGTGCCGCCGTACACGACGAGGTCCTCGGGACGCTCGGCGTTCTCGGGGTCGAGGTTGTTCATCAGCATCCGCAGCGGGGCCTCGGTCTGCCACGACTTCGCGGTCAGCTCGGTGCCGGTGGCGGCGTGGATGGGCAGGCGGGGGTTGGTCTGGCTGGACGAGGTGGTCATGCGAGTTCTCCGATCACGTTCGCGACGGCCGTGGTGACGGACCGGTCGACGACGAGTTGGTGGGCGGTGTCGATCTCGGGGGCGAGGAAGCGGTCGGTGCCGGGGCCTCCGACGCCGTGGTCGCGCAGCAGCGCCACGACGGCGCCGGTGGCGGGGCTGGGCTCGAGCGGCGCGCGCAGGTTGAGCGCCCGCGCGGCGGTCATCAGCTCGATGGCGAGGACGCGGGACAGGCCGTCGACCGCGCGTCGCAGCTTGCGGGCGGACGACCAGCCCATCGAGACGTGGTCCTCCTGCATCGCGCTGCTCGGGATGGAGTCGACCGAGGCCGGGTTGGCGAGGCGCTTGAGCTCGGAGACGATCGCGGCCTGGGTGTACTGCGCGATCATCAGGCCCGAGTCCACACCCGGGTCGTCGGCGAGGAACGGCGGCAGGCCGTGGTTGCGGGCCTTGTCGAGGAAGCGGTCGGTACGACGCTCGGCGATCGACGCGAGGTCGGCGGTGACGATCGCGAGGAAGTCGAGCACGTAGGCCACCGGCGCACCGTGGAAGTTGCCGTTGGACTCCACCCGGCCCTCGTCCGCGAGGACGACCGGGTTGTCGACGGCGGAGGCGAGCTCGCGCGCGGCCACCGAAGCCGCGTGGGCGACGGTGTCGCGCACGCCGCCGTGGACCTGTGGCGAGCAGCGCAGCGAGTAGGCGTCCTGGACCCGGTTGCAGTCGGGGCCGCGGTGCGACGCGACGACGCCGGAGTCGCGCAGCAGCGCGGTCAGGTTGGCCGCGGAGAGCGCCTGGCCGGGGTGCGGGCGGATGGCCTGCAGCTCGGGGGCGAAGACCCGGTCGGTGCCGAGCTGGCCCTCGACCGACATGGCGGCCGAGATGTCGGCGACCTTGAGCAGGTCGGTCAGGTCGTGGATCGCGAGCACCAGCATGCCGAGCATGCCGTCGGTGCCGTTGATGAGGGCGAGGCCCTCCTTCTCGTGGAGCTCGACCGGCGCGAGGCCGGCGGCGGCGAGCGCCGTGGCGGCGTCGGTGAGCTCGCCGTCGGCGGTGCGGACCGGGCCCTCGCCCATGAGGGCGAGCGCACAGTGCGCGAGGGGCGCCAGGTCGCCCGAGCACCCGAGCGAGCCGTACTCGTGGACGACCGGCGTGATCCCGTGGGTGAGCAGCGCGGCGAGCAGCTCGGCGGTCTCCCGTCGTACGCCGGTGCGGCCGGTCGCGAGGGTCGAGAGCCGCAGCAGCATCAGGCCACGTACGACCTCGCGCTCCACCTCGGGGCCGCTGCCGGCGGCGTGCGAGCGGACCAGCGAGCGCTGCAGCTGGGCGCGCAGCTCGGGGGCGATGTGGCGGGTCGCCAGCGCGCCGAACCCGGTCGAGACGCCGTAGTGCGGCGTCGCCGACGCCGCCAGGTCCTCGATGACCGCGCGGGCCTTGTCGATCGCCGCCAGCGCCTCGTCGCTGAGCACCACGCCGGCACCGCCCCGGGCGACTGCCACCACATCCTCGAACGAGACCGCTCCGGTCCCGACCGTCACCATTTCCATGGCTCGATTCCACCGTTCGGGGCTGGCGCGCGCCAGAGCCTCGCGCCATGATGGGTCTCGGATACGAGACATATCGGAGGGGTCGACGATGGCTCAGGTGCCGGCCGCGACGCGCACGCTGCGCGTGCTGCGCTACCTCGCCGCCCAGCCGGAGCCGGTCTCCGTGGAGCGGATCGCCCGCGACCTCGCGATCCCCCGCTCGACGACGTACCACCTCCTGCAGGCCATGGCCGAGGAGGGATTCGTCGTGCACCTCGCCGACGACCGCCGCTTCGGGCTGGGCGTCGCGGCCTTCGAGGTCGGCAGCGGCTACACCCGGCAGGCGCCGCTGCAGCGGATCGCCCGGCGGCCGCTGGCCGCGCTCGTGGACCGGACCGGGCACAGCGCCCACCTCGCGGTGCCGCACGGACGCGACGTCCTGTACGTCGTCGAGGAGCGTGCTCCCGGCCGGCCGCCGCTCGTCACCGACGTCGGCGTCCGCCTCCCCTCGCACCTGACCGCCAGCGGACGGGCGATCCTCGCCCAGCTGCCGCCCAACCAGGTGCGCGCGCTCTACCCCGACCGCGAGGCCTTCGTCGACCGCACCGGCGTCGGGCCCGGGTCCCCCACCGCCCTCCGGGCGGTCCTGTCCGAGACGCGACGGCGCGGGCACGCCGTCGAGGACGGCGAGATCACGCCGGGGATGGCCAGCGTCGCCGCCGCGGTCCTCGACCACAACGGCCTGCCCGTCGCGGGCGTCGCCATCACCTATCCCGTGGACGACGGCCAGCGGGTCGATCGCGACCGGCTGGCCGCGGCCGTCGTGGACACCGCGGCCGCGCTCGGCCGGCGCCTCCACGGGCGGTAGCGACTGGTCGGCCACGCAACTACCGAACTCGTCGTCAACGAGGCTGGATCACGACGATTCCGGTAGTTGCGTGGCCAACCCACGGTGCGACCACCAGGCGAGGACCTCGCGGGAGCCCCGGTACGCCGCCGTCATGACGCGGGCCGTCTCGAGAAGGAGCTCCGGCCGGTCGGCACCCGCAGCCCGTTGGGCCCGTTGCGCGAGCCCGGCGCCCTCCTCCCAAGCCGTGCCGTCGACCGGCAGCGGCAGCGCGGCCAGCTGGCGTGCGCTCACCTTCACCGAGCCGGGCGTCAGGCCGGTGCCGAGATAGCGGGCCGCGGCGTGCGCGACGACCGGCGGCGCGAGGGTGACGGCGAGCAGGCGCCACAGGTCGGCCGGGTCGTGCGGTACGACGCTCAGCACCGGCACCGACGGCAGCCAGGCGCCGGCCTCGTCGACGACCGCTTCGACCACCCGGCCCTGGGCGGCCACCAGGAGCTTGGGCACGAGGCGGGCGTCGGCCCAGCCGGCGAGCCGGCCGTCGGCGCGCAGCGCGGCGAGGTCGACCGACGGGACGTCGTACGGCTGGCGGGCGAAGCGGGTCGGGGCGCTCCCCCAGCGCAGCTCGGCGGGGTCGATCAGCCCGCTGGTGACCAGGGGCGTGCCCGCCGGGTCGTCGTGGACGAAGGGCACGAGTCCGTAGTACTGGTCGCGGAAGTCGGCGGTGCAGGTCGCCAGGTCGCCGACGACACCCGACCCGGCAGGGAGGTGCGCGTCGGGGATCCCGAAGGACGGAGCGGCGAGGGCGCCCCAGTCGTCGGGGTCGGTGGCCGGTCCCGCGCCGACCCGCACGACCGGGACGCAGGTGAGCACGGGGGTGCCGTCGAAGACCGGCCGCGGCGAGCACCAGAAGTCGGTGATCGCGCCGCGCTCGGCGACAGCGGCGCGCACGGGCCCGGCGTCGCGCGCGGCGAGGACCGACAGCGGCTGCACGAGCGCGACCACACCGTCGTCGCCGACGAGGTCGAGGCAGCGGTGCAGGAACACCGCACTGGTGTCGGTGTAGGCACCCAGGCCCCGACGGCTGCCCTCCGACTGTCGGGCGGTACGACGACGGAGCTGGCCGAGGAACGGCGGGTTGCCCACGACCGCGGCGAACCTCCGGCCGGCCCAGGCCTCGAGGCCGTCGGCGACGACCACCTGCGCCGCGATCTGCTCCGGCGGGACCGAGGGATCCTCCGCCGCGAGCCGCTCGCGCGCGATCGCCACGGCCTCGGCGTCGAGATCCGAGCCGTGGACCGCCGCGACGCCCACGCGACGGGCGGCGGCGACGAGGAAGTGCCCGGCGCCGCAGGCCGGGTCGAGCACGGGCGCGCCCGCGGGCAGGCCGGCGAGCGCGCGGTCGAGCACCCACTCCACCAGCTCCGGCGGGGTGTAGAAGGCGCCGCGGCGGCGTCGCTCCTCCCGCTGCACGGCGAGGCCCTGCTCGTGGGCACGGGCCGCGGCGGCCGTGCGCTCGCGCGGGTCGGCGCGCGCCGACTGGTCCCCGCCCTGCATGATCGCAAAGGTAGGGCACACCTGTTATAGTCACTTTGACTACAACATCGAGGAGCAGCGATGGAACGCACCGGACTACTCACCGACCGCTACGAGCTCACCATGCTGGACTCGTTCGTCCGCGACGGGAGTGTCGACCGGCCGGCCGTGTTCGAGGCCTTCGCCCGCCGCCTGCCCGACGGTCGGCGCTACGGGATGCTCGGCGGGCTCGGCCGCCTGCTCGACGCGATCGAGGCGTTCACCTTCGACGACGACGACGTCCGGTGGCTGCAGGAGGAGGGCGTGGTCAGCGAGCAGACCGCCGCCTGGCTGCGCGACTTCCGCTTCCGCGGCGACGTCGACGGCTACCGCGAGGGCGACCTCTACTTCCCCGGGAGCCCGGTCCTCGCCGTCACCGGCACGCTCGGCGAGTGCCTGCTGCTCGAGACGATCGTGCTCAGCATCCTCAACCACGACACTGCGATCGCCAGCGCGGCCGCCCGCATGGTCGACGCCGCGAAGGGCCGCCCGATCATCGAGATGGGCAGCCGTCGTACCCACGAGGAGGCGGCGGTCGCCACCGCACGGGCGGCGTACCTCGCGGGCTTCGGCTCGACCAGCAACCTCGCCGCCGGCCGACGGCACGGCGTCCCCACCGCCGGCACCGCAGCGCACGCGTTCACCCTCGCGCATGACACCGAGGCCGACGCCTTCCGCAGCCAGGTGGAGGCACTCGGCGCGGGTACCACCCTGCTCGTGGACACCTACGACATCGCCCAGGGCATCCGCACCGCGGTCGAGGTGGCCGGGCCGGCGCTCGGCGCCGTCCGCCTCGACTCGGGCGACCTCGCCGAGGAGTCGCACAAGGCCCGCGTCCTGCTCGACTCCCTGGGCGCGACGTCGACCCGGATCGTGGTGACCAGCGACCTCGACGAGTTCGTCATCGCCGCCCTCGCCGACGCACCCATCGACGGCTACGGCGTCGGCACCCGCGTCGCCACCGGCTCGGGCCACCCCACCGCGAGCATGGTCTACAAGCTGGTCGCCATCGCCGACGGCGACGGCGAGCCGATGCGCCCGGTCGCGAAGAAGTCGAAGGACAAGGCGTCGGTCGGGGGCCGCAAGCACCCCTACCGCGAGTACGACGCCGGCGGGATCCTCCGCGCCGAGTGGTTCACCGGCCAGGACTCCCCCACCCCGGGTCCGGATGCGCGACCCGTGCAGGTGCCGCTCGTCCGCGGCGGCGAGGTGGTGCACCGCCCGACCCTCGACGAGGTCCGCGCCTTCGCCGCCAGCACCCTCACCAGCCTCCCGGCCGACGCACGGGGCGTCGCCGCCGGGCCGCCGTACCTGACCACCACCCTGAGAGAGGACAGCGCCATGACCGACACCAAGCGCGCACTGATCGTCGTGGACGTGCAGAACGACTTCGTCGAGGGCGGCTCGCTCGGCGTCGCCGGCGGCCGCGAGGTCGCCGGCCGGATCAGCGAGCACCTCGCGGGACACGCCGCCGACTACGCGGTCATCGCCGCGTCGCGCGACTGGCACCACGCGGGCGACAGCAACGGCGGGCACTTCCACGAGCCCGGCGAGGACCCGAACTACGTGACCACCTGGCCCGTGCACTGCGTGCAGGGCGAGGCCGGCTCGGAGTACGCACCCGAGCTCGAGACCGGCGCCGTGACGCACCACGTCGTGAAGGGGATGGGCGTGCCGGCGTACTCCGCCTTCGAGGGGGTCACCGACGCCGGCGAGCGGCTCCTCGACGTGCTGAAGGCGGCCGGGGTGACCGAGGTCGACGTCACCGGCATCGCGACCGACTACTGCGTGCGGGCCACCGCGCTCGACGCCCGCGAGGCCGGCTTCGGGGTCCGGCTGCTCGCCGGGCTGCACGCCGGCGTCGCGCCCGAGTCGTCGGCGGCCGCCCTCGACGAGCTGGCCACGGCGGGCGTGGAGGTGCAGCGATGAGCAAGACGTCGACGGAGCACCCGCCCTTCGCAGTGGCGGTGGACCTCGCGATCTTCACCATCCGCGACGGCTCCCTGGCCGTGTTGCTGGTCGAGCGTGGCGAGGAGCCGTTCGCGGGCTCGTGGGCCCTGCCCGGCGGCTTCGTCGAGCCGGACGAGGACGCCGAGCAGGCCGCGTGGCGCGAGCTGCGCGAGGAGACCGGGGTCGACCGCTTCCCCGGCCACCTCGAGCAGCTGCGCACCTACTCCGCGCCGGACCGCGACCCGCGGATGCGGGTCGTCTCGGTGGCCCACGTGGCGCTCGCGCCCGACCTGCCCGAGCCGCAGGCCGGCACCGACGCAGCCGACGCCCGCTGGTGGGTGGTCGACGACCTCCTGGAGGGCGAGGACGGCCCGACCCTCGCGTTCGATCACCGCCAGATCCTCGTCGACGCCCGCGAGCGGGTGCGCGCCAAGCTGGAGTACACGACGCTGGCCACCGAGTTCGTCGCCGAGCCCTTCACGCTCCCCGAGCTGCGCCGTGTGTACGCCGCCGTCTGGGGCACTCCCCCGGACCTGGGCAACTTCCGCCGCAAGGTCCTCGGCACGGAGGGCTTCGTCGTCCCGACCGACGCCCGCGGCGAGGCGACCGAGGCCGGCGGCCGTCCGGCGCTGCTCTACCGGCGCGGGCCGGCGACCGTCGTCCAGCCTCCGATGGCACGGGGCTGAACCTTCCTCAACCCAACGGTTGACAAAGCACGACAGCCGGCGTTTACTCAACCGCATGGTTGAACAAGACGACCAGCTGTCGCGGGTCTTCGGCGCCCTCGCCGACCCGACCCGGCGTGACATGGTGGCCCGCCTGGCCGCCGGTGACGCGACCGTGAGCGAGCTCGCGGCGCCGTACGACGTGTCCCTCCAGGCCGTCTCCAAGCACCTCAAGGTGCTCGAGGAGGCCGGCCTGGTGCGGCGCAGTCGTGACGCGCAGCGGCGGCCGGTGCACCTGGATGCGGAGGTGTTCGACCTCATGACGAAGTGGATCGAGCGGTACCAGCAGCAGGCCGAGGAGCGCTACCAGCGCCTCGACCAGGTCCTCGCCCGGATGCAGGGCAAGGACTCCGACATCAGCCAGAGCACCGGCGAGCAGCAGCGAGGAGCAGCAGGATGAGCACCATGACCACCCCCTCCCCCGGCACCACCATCGAGGCCGACCCCGACGTCCCGACCGTCCGGATCGTGCGCGAGTTCGACGCCCCGCGCGAGCTCGTCTACCGCGCGCACGTCGAGCCCGAGCTCGTGAAGCAGTGGCTGGGCCCGCACTCGATCGGCATGGACATCGACGTCTGGGACATCCGCACCGGCGGCGAGTACCGCTACACCGCCACCCGCGACGGCGAGGAGATCGCCCACTTCTACGGGTCGGTGCACCGGGTCGACCCGAACGAGAAGATCGTGCAGACCTTCGGCTTCGAGGAGATGCCCGACGCGGTCAGCCTCGACACGCTGTTCTTCCACGAGCTCCCCGGCGGCCGAACCCGCCTCGAGGCGCTCTCGGTGGTCTACGACTTCGAGTCGCGCGCCGGCATGCTGGCCAGCGGCATGGAGGTCGGCGTCAACGAGGGGTACGACGCCCTCGACGCCCTGCTCGCGCGGCTGACCGGAGCGGAGCAGTGATCCCGGAGGGCGCGGCGGAGGAGCACCGCAGCATCGCGGGCACCTTCGGCGAGAAGGTGCGCGGGGTGGGCGACTGGGACGCGCCGACCCCGGTCGCGCAGTGGCGGGCCCGCGACGTCGTACGCCACCTGGTCGAGTGGTTCCCGGCCTTCCTCGCGGACGGCTCCGACATCAAGCTGGCGCCGGGACCCGACGTCGACGCCGACCCGGTGGCCGCGTGGGAGCACCACGCCGCGGCGGTCCAGGCGGTGCTCGACGACCCCGCCAACGCCGACGTCACCTTCGCCCACCCGCGGCTGCCGCAGATGCCGCTGCCCCGCGCGATCGGCGAGTTCTACACCGGCGACGTCTTCATGCACACCTGGGACCTCGCCCGCGCCACGGGCCAGGACGACACCCTCGACGCGGAGCGCTGCGAGGTGATGGTCCGCGGCATGGAGCCGCTCGACGAGATGCTGCGCCAGAGCGGCCAGTACGGCGCCCGCGTGCCGGTCCCGGACGACGCCAGCTGGCAGGACCGGCTGATCGGCTTCATCGGCCGCGACCCGGGCTGGACGCCCTGAGCGATATCCGGTCGAACGATGTCGGTGGCCGGGCCTAGCCTGCTCGCATGGCGTACGACGAAGGGCTGGCCGGCCGGCTGCGCGACCTCCTCGACCAGGAGCCCGCGGTCGACGGCCACGAGCTGACCGAGAAGAAGATGTTCGGCGGGCTCGCCTTCCTCGTCGGCGGCAACATGGCGGTCGCCGCCAGCGGCCAGGGCGGGATCCTGGTCCGGGTCGACCCCGCCGAGGGCGACGAGCTCGTCGCGACGACCGCGGCCCACCCGATGGAGATGCGCGGCCGGTCGATGAGCGGCTGGCTCCGCGTCGACCACGACGACGTCGCCGACGACGCCACCCTGGCCACCTGGGTGCGGCGCGGCGCGTCGTACGCCGCCGGCCTCCCCGCGAAGTGAGCCGCCGCCGATGAGGAGCTTCTGGGCAGCGCTGCCCACCGAGGGCCGGTGGCTGCTGTCGACCGTCGCGATCCAGACCCTGGGCCGCGGGCTGACCCTGCCGTTCACGCTGATCTACCTGCACGAGGTGCGCGGCTTCGACCTCGGGCTGTCCGGCACGCTGATGGCGCTGATCGCGATCGTCGGCCTGCTGGTGACCGGGCCCGGCGGTGCGCTGACCGACCGCTACGGCGCCCGGGCGATCCTGATCACCGGCATCAGCGCGATGATCGTCGGCAATGTCGTCCTGGCGTTCGCCACCACGCCGCTGGTCGCCGGGATCGCGCTGGTGCTGATCGGCTTCAACTTCGGCGTCTCGTGGCCGGCGTTCAACGCCCTCATCGCCGCCGTCGTCTCGGGCGACCTGCGCCAGCAGTACTTCGGCATCAACTTCGCCCTGGTCAACCTCGGCATCGGCGTCGGCGGGATCGTCGGCGGGATCTTCGCCGACGTCGACCGCCCCGGCACCTTCACCGCGATCTTCCTGGGCGACGCGATCTCCGGACTGGTCCCGATGGCGCTCCTGCTCGGGCCGCTGCGCCACGTCCACGGTCGCGCAACGGCGCCCGACGACGGCGACGAGGCGCCCGCCGTCTGCTATCTCTCGATCCTGCGCCAGCCGGCCGTGCGGTGGCTGACGGCGCTGACCTTCGTCGCGATGTTCATCGGCTACGGCCAGCTCGAGGCGGGCCTGCCCGGCTTCGCCCGGCAGGCGGCCGAGGTCTCGACCCGCACGGTGGGTCTCGCGTTCGCGGTCAACACGGCGGTGATCGTGCTGCTGCAGTTCACCGTGCTCAACCGGATCAGCGGTCGCCTCCGCACCCGCGTCATGGTGGTGATGGCCGTGATCTGGGCCGGGGCGTGGGGACTGCTCGGCCTCGCCGGTGCCGTCCCCGGCGGCGCCGTCGCCGTCGCGGGGGTGCTCGGCTTCATGGCCGTCTTCGCCCTCGGCGAGACGCTCCTGCAGCCGACCGTCCCGGCGATGAGCAACGACCTCGCCGCCGACCACACCCGCGGGCGCTACAACGCGATCAGCGCCGCCGCCTTCCAGGCGGGCGCCATCGCCGGACCGGTCGTCGCGGGCTTCCTGCTCGACCACGACCTGTGGTCGGCGTACGTCGTGCTGATGGTGGTCGGCTGCGTCGCGATCGCCGCCATGGCGCTGGTGCTCGAGCGGCACGTTCCCGAGACGGCCAACGGCCGGAGCCCGGAGGCCCCGGCCGAGGTCGCGTCCTAGCGTCCTACAGGGCTCCGGTGCCGCCGAGCGACGGGAAGACGGCGGGGTCGTCGACGGCGAACTCGAGGACCAGCCGCTGCAGGCCGGTGGTGGGGTCGACGGCGACCACCCGCTGCGGGCCGACGTCCTGCGCCACGACGACGACCTCGTCGCCGCTCCAGCCCACGGGCGTGAGGAAGAACGCGTCGTCGACCGTGATCGGGGTCCGCTTCCCGCTCGCGACGTCGTAGACCGACACGAGCCCGGAGGCCGGCGCCTGGTAGGCCATCAGGCCGCTGTTGCGCCACGCCACCGTGGTGCTGACCGGGACCTCGCCGCTCTCCTGGACCGCCCCGCTGTCCGACGCGACGCCGAGCTTCGCGGTTCGCTCGCTGCCGCGTCGCAGCACGATCCCGCCGGGGCTGAGGCCCGCGAACCGGAGCTCGCCCGTGCGCAGGGTGACCACGTCACCCGCGGTGGTGCGCATCCGCTGGGTCGCGCCGTCCTGCCAGTAGAGGCGGCCCTCGCCGTCGAAGCCCCACAGCCACGGGTCCTCCCCCGAGGGCTGGTCGGCGAGCGGGATCGTGTCGACGACGGCGCCGCTGGCGACGTCCCAGATGCGCACCGACGTGGTCGCGTCGCTGCCGACGGGAGCCGCGGCGAGAGCACCGTTCCCGGTGACCGTGGCCCCGAAGACGCCGTCCAGGAAGGGCAGGTCCTCGAGCCGGTCCCCGACCAGACGCTGCCAGGAGACCCCGCCGCCGTCCTCGTCGACGCTGGTGACCAGCAGCTGGGACCCGGTGACCTGCAGGGCGCTCGCCGTGGTCGGGATCGTCAGGTCGCCGGCGTGCAGCTCGCCGTCCAGCAGGTAGGGCACCGAGATCCCGTGCGGGAGCTCCGGGTCCTTCGTCGGCGGCGCCGGGTCGTCGCCCCGGTTCGCCAGACCGATCGGTACGGCGACCGCCGCCACCGCCGCGGCCGCGGCCAGGCCGAGGGCGAGCGTGCGCCGCCGGGTCCAGCGCGGGTCGGCGGCAGGGGTGGCGAACAGGTCCATCGGCACCGGCGGCACGTCCGCCTGCGCGGCGCGCTCCTCGAAGAGCGCGATCAGGTCTCGCTCGAGCTGGTCGGTCATCACGACACCTCCTCGGTGTGGTTCTGGGGTACGACGGCGCGGAGGTTGCGCAGGGCCAGGGACGCCTGCGACTTCACGGTGCCGGCGGAGACGCCGAGCACGGTGGCGATCTCCGCCTCCGAGAGGTCCTCGTAGTAACGCAGGACGAGCACGGCCCGCTGCCGGGGCGGCAGCTGCTGGACCCGGTCCCACAGGTCGAGGCGCGTGGTCGCGTCAGCGGCGGGGTCCGCCACCGGCGCCGGGACCGGCACCAGGTGCGCCTTCCCGGCGCGGCGGCCGGCCTTGCGCCGCTCGCCGAGCAGCTCGTTGAGCAGCATCCGGCGGACGTACGCGTCGGGCGAGTCGGCCCGTCGTACCCGCGACCACTGCGCCATGACCTTGAGCATCGTGGCCTGCAGCAGGTCCTCGGCGACGGCAGGGTCGCCGGTGACCAGGTGGGCGGTCCGGTAGAGCGCGGCCCATCGCGCCGTGACGTACTCCTCGAAGGAGCGCCAGCCTGGGTCCGAAGTCGTCATCGTCCCCTCCTCTCACCCCTTCCGATGTCACGAGGTGGGTGTGGGGTTGGGCTCCTCGGCTGCGGATCCGACGGGCTCCGGCGGGTCCACCGGCTCGGCGAACCACAGCGTCCGGTGCGTCCAGTCGCCCGGACCGAGCCGCTTGCCCGAGCACACCACGATGACGACCTGCGGTGGGCCGTCCTTCGCCGCCCACCCCGGGTAGCCCTCCTCGACCGGCACCTCCACCCGCTCGCCGACCCGGTAGCAGGCGAAGGCACCGTCGTCGCCCTCGAGCCGCAGCGCGTCGCCGACCTGCAGGCCGTCGAGCAGCCGGTTGCCCATCGCGGAGCCGTCGGGCCAGGTGTGCGTGTTGAGCAGCACGTGTCCCTCGGGCGAGCCGGGCTCGACCCCGCCGAGGTCCCAGGCGAAGTTCTGGTTGTCCGCGTGCGGCAGCACGCCGACCACGCCCTGGGCGTCGCGCGGGACGCCGATCACCGCCGCCTTCCGTACGACGCCCGGCACGGTCAGCCGGGTCGGCACGAAGCCGACGCGGGCCTGCCCCTCGCAGGGTCCGGGCTCCTCGGTCGGGGTCGGGGACGGCGTCGGGGTGAGCGTCGGCACCGGCTCGGGCGCAGCGGCGGGCGGCGCCTCGTCCCGTCCGAGCCACCAGGCGAGCAGGGCGACCACCAGCACGGTGACGACGCCACCCGCCACTGCCGCCGCCCGCCTCCTGCTCACGCCACCATTGTGACCGCGATGTCGGTGGCGTGCGCGAGGATGGCCGATGTGACCCCTGATCCGCTGGCTGACTTCAGCGAGCCGACCCGGACCTGGTTCCGGGCCGCGTTCGCGGAGCCGACCGCTGCCCAGGCCGGCGCCTGGGACGCGGTGCGCCGCGGGCGGCACACCCTCGTCGTCGCTCCGACCGGCTCCGGCAAGACGCTCAGCGCCTTCCTCGCCGGGATCGACCGGCTCCTGACCACGCCCGCGCCCGCCGACAGGCTCCACCGCACCCGGGTCCTCTACGTGTCGCCGCTCAAGGCGCTGGCCGTCGACGTGGAGCGCAACCTCCGTGCCCCGCTGACCGGCATCCGCCAGACCGCGGAGCGCCTCGGTGGCGCGGCGCTGCCCGAGGTGACCGTCGGCATCCGGTCCGGCGACACGGCGGCGGGCGACCGCCGCAAGCTCGCCACCCGGCCGCCGGACGTGCTGATCACGACGCCCGAGTCCCTCTTCCTCATCCTGACCAGCCAGGCCCGCGAGACCCTGCGCGGCATCGAGACGGTCATCGTCGACGAGGTGCACGCGGTGGCCGGCACCAAGCGCGGCGCCCACCTCGCGGTCAGCCTCGAGCGACTCGACGCGCTGCTGCCGAAGCCGGCGCAGCGGATCGGCCTGTCCGCGACCGTGCGGCCGACCGAGGAGGTCGCCCGCTTCCTCGGTGGCGCCGCCCCTGTCGAGATCGTCTCGCCGCCGGCGCACAAGGAGTGGGACCTGCGGGTCGAGGTCCCGGTCGAGGACATGACCGAGCTCGGGCAGGTCGTCGAGGACGACGACCCGACCGCACCGCCCGCCCGAGCCAGCATCTGGCCCCATGTCGAGCAGCGCGTGGCCGAGCTGATCGGCGAGCACCAGTCGACGATCGTCTTCACCAACGGGCGGCGTACGGCGGAGCGGCTGACCGCCCGGCTCAACGAGATCGCGGCCGAGGTCACCACCGAGGGCATCACCCCGCCCGCGCAGGTGATGGCCCAGTCCGGTGCTGCGGCCGGGGCGCCGCCGGTGCTCGCCCGCACGCACCACGGGTCGGTGTCGAAGGAGCAGCGGGCGATCGTCGAGGACGACCTCAAGTCCGGTCGGCTGCCGGCCGTCGTCGCCACCAGCAGCCTCGAGCTCGGCATCGACATGGGCGCCGTCGACCTGGTCCTGCAGATCGCCTCGCCGCCGAGCGTGGCCAGCGCCCTGCAGCGGGTCGGGCGCGCCGGCCACCAGGTCGGCGAGACCTCGCGGGGCGTGTTCTTCCCGCAGCACCGCGGCGACCTCGCTCCTGCCGCCGTGGCGGTGGCCCGGATGCGCACCGGCGGCATCGAGGAGCTGCGCGTCCCGGCCAACCCGCTCGACGTGCTCGCCCAGCAGGTCGTCGCGGCGACGGCCGTCGAGGAGTGGGACGTCGACGAGCTCTTCGACGTCGTCCGCCGCAGCGCCCCCTACGCCCACCTCCCCCGGTCCGCGTACGACGCCGTCCTCGACCTGCTCGCCGGTCGCTACCCGAGCGACGAGTTCGCCGAGCTCCGCCCACGGGTGACGTGGGACCGCGTGACCGGGCGGGTCTCCGGACGCCCCGGGGCGCAGCGGCTGGCCGTCACCAGCGGCGGGACCATCCCCGACCGCGGGCTCTACGGCGTCTTCCTGGCCGGCGAGGGCGGCGGCCGGCGGGTCGGCGAGCTCGACGAGGAGATGGTCTACGAGAGCCGCGTCGGCGACGTGTTCGCGCTCGGCGCGACCAGCTGGCGGATCGAGGACATCACCCGCGACCAGGTCATCGTCACCCCCGCCCCGGGCGTCCCCGGCCGGCTGCCGTTCTGGAAGGGCGACACGGCCGGGCGGCCGACGGAGCTCGGCGAGGCCATCGGCGCCTTCACCCGCGAGCTCGCCGCCCTGCCCGACGAGGTCGCCGAGGCCCGCGCCCGCGAGGTCGGGCTCGACGACAACGCCGCGACCAACCTGGTGACCTACCTGCGCGAGCAGGTCGAGGCGACCCGCGTGCTGCCCAGTGACGCCACCGTCCTCGTCGAGCGCTTCCGCGACGAGCTCGGCGACTGGCGGATCGCGGTCCACTCCCCCTACGGCACGGCCGTGCACGCGCCCTGGGCGCTGGCGATCAACGCCCGCCTGCGCGAGCGCTTCGGCATCGACGGGCAGGCGATGGCCTCCGACGACGGCATCGTGATCCGCATCCCCGACACCGATGCCGAGCCGCCCGGAGCCGACCTGATCGCCTTCGAGCCCGACGAGATCGAGGAGATCGTCACCCGCGAGGTCGGCGGGTCGGCCCTCTTCGCCGCCCGCTTCCGCGAGTGCGCCGCCCGGGCGCTGCTGCTCCCCCGCCGCGACCCCGGCCGCCGCTCGCCGCTGTGGCAGCAGCGCCAGCGCGCCGCCGCGCTGCTCGAGGTCGCCGCCCGCTACCCGTCCTTCCCGATCGTGCTCGAGACGGTCCGCGAGGTCCTCAACGACGTCTACGACCTGCCGGGCCTGACCACGCTGCTGCGCCGCGTCGAGCAGCGCGCCGTCACGGTCACCGAGGTGGAGACGACCCAGCCGTCGCCGTACGCGCGCACGCTGATGTTCGGCTATGTCGCCCAGTTCGTCTACGAGGGCGACTCCCCGCTCGCCGAGCGGCGCGCCGCGGCGCTCACCCTCGACCAGGGGCTGCTCGCCGAGCTCCTCGGCCGGGCCGAGCTGCGCGAGCTGCTCGACCCCGACGTGCTCGCCGAGGTCGAGGCCGAGCTGCAGCGCACCGTCCCCGACCGCCGCGCGCGCGATGCCGAGGGCGTGGCCGACCTGCTGCGGCTGCTCGGCCCGCTCACCCTCGACGAGGTCGCGGCCCGCTCCCGCGACGAGGCCCCGGTCGCCGACTGGCTGGCCGACCTGGCGACCGCCCGTCGCGTGGTGCCCGTCCGGATGGCGTACGGCGACGCGTGGGCCGCGGTCGAGGACGTCGCCCGCCTGCGCGACGGCCTGGGCGTCCCCGTCCCGCCGGGCACGCCCGCCGTCTTCACCGAGCCCGTCGACGACCCGCTCTCCGACCTGGTCAGTCGCTACGCCCGCACGCACGGACCCTTCACCGCCGACCAGGTGGCGACGCGCCTCGGCCTCGGGATCGCGGTCGTGCGACACACCCTGCAGCGGCTGGAGGCGCAGGGCCGGGTGCTGTCGGGCGAGTTCCGTCCGGTCGGCGCCGGGGAGGAGTGGTGCGACGTCGAGGTGCTGCGTCGCCTCCGTCGTCGCTCCCTGGCCCGCCTGCGCCACGAGATCGAGCCGGTCGAGCCCGCGACCCTGGCCAGGTTCACCGCCGCCTGGCACGAGATCACCACGGCCCGCGGTCCCCGCGGCGCCGACGGCCTGCTGCGCACGATCGAGCAGCTCGCCGGTGCGGCCGTGCCCGCCAGCGGGCTGGAGTCGCTGGTGCTCCCCGCGCGGGTGCGCGACTACGAGCCGGCGCTGCTCGACGAGCTCACCGCCACCGGCGAGGTCCTGTGGGCCGGCCACGGCGCGCTGCCCGGCAGCGACGGCTGGATCTCGCTGCACCTCGCCGACCAGGCCCACCTGACCCTCCCCGAGCCCGGCCCCGTCGAGGAGCCGCTGCAGCAGCGGGTGCTCGACGTGCTGGCGCCGGGCGGTGCGTGGTTCTTCCGGCAGGTGGCCGACCAGGTCGCCCGGGCCTGCCTGGACGCCGGCGACACTCCGCCGCTCGACGACGCCGTCAGCGCCGCGTTGTGGGGCCTGGTGTGGAGCGGCCACCTCACCAACGACACCCTCACGCCCCTGCGCGCGCTGACCCGCAGCGGCCGCGGCGCCCACCGCACCCGGCGTGCGCCCGCACGACCGGGCCGGGTCGCCCGCACGGGCCCGCCGGAGACCGCCGGGCGCTGGGCCGTGCTGCCGACGGTCGACCGCGACCCGACCCGCCGCGCCCACGCCTTCGCCGAGCAGCTGCTCGAGCGCCACGGCGTGGTGACCCGCGGCGCCGTCGTCAACGAGCGGGTCCCCGGCGGCTTCGCGGCGGTCTACAAGGTGCTCAGCGCGTTCGAGGAGTCCGGACGCTGCCGCCGCGGCTACTTCGTCGAGGGCCTCGGCGCCGCCCAGTTCGGCACCGCCGGAGCCGTCGACCGGCTCAGGACCTTCACGTCCGTGGACGACGAGAAGCCGGTCGCCGTGGCGCTGGCCGCCACCGACCCCGCCAACCCCTACGGCGCCGCGCTCCCCTGGCCGCAGGCCGCCCGCGGCGAGGACGAGAGCGCCGGGCACCGCCCCGGGCGCAAGGCGGGGGCCCTGGTCGTGCTCGTCGACGGGGTGCTCGTGCTCTACGTCGAGCGCGGCGGCCGCACCCTGCTCACGTGGACCGAGGAGCCCGCCCTGCTCGAGCCCGCCGCCGAGGCCCTGTCGACGGCCGTACGCCGCGGCACGCTCGGGCAGCTGACCGTCGAGAAGGCCGACGGCGCCGCCCTGCTCGGCAGCGGCAGCCCCCTGCGCGAGGCGCTGTCGGCGGCCGGCTTCGTGGCCACACCCCGAGGGCTCAGGATCCGTGCCTGAGGGAGATGCCGTTCGTCGTACCGCCGACCGGCTGGACCGCGCGCTCGCCGGGCAGGTGCTGACCAGCACCGACTTCCGGGTCCCCCAGCTGGCGACGACCGACCTCGCCGGCGCGACGGTCGAGCGCACCGCGACCCACGGCAAGCACCTCCTGACCCGGCTGACCACCCCTGCGGGCGAGCGGTTGACGCTGCACACCCACCTCAAGATGGAGGGCAGCTGGCGGACCGCCGCGGTCGGCGAGCGACGCCCCGGGCCGGCAGCCGACGCGCGGGTCGTGCTGGAGACGGACCGCGTCGTGGCGGTCGGTCTCCGGCTCGGCTTGGTGGAGCTCCTCGCGACCGCGGACGAGCACACCGTCGTCGGCCACCTCGGCCCCGACCTGCTCGGCCCGTGGAGCAGCGACGACCGGGCCGAGGCGGTCGCCCGGCTCGTCGCGCGACCCGACCGGGTGCTCGGCGAGGCGCTGCTCGACCAGACGGTCGTGGCGGGCATCGGCACGATCTGGCTGGCCGAGTCCTGCTTCGTCGCCGGGATGTGCCCGGTCGGCCCGGTGTCGGCCGTCCGCGACCCCGGGCGCTTCCTGGACCGGGCGCGCCAGATGCTCCAGTCCGCGATGCGGACCGGCCGGCCGCTCACCACCGGCGACCGGCGCAACCCGGTCTGGGCCTACCGGCGCCACCGCCAGCCGTGCCTGCGCTGCCGCACCCCGCTCGAGGCGGGGACCGTCGGGGAGCCCGGCCGCGAGCGCACGACGTACTGGTGCCCGCACTGCCAGCCCCGCCCGTGACCCGCATCTCAACGAACGTGCGGAACGTCCCACCCCGGGTCGTTCGTTCACCGGACATGCACGGCCACCACAACGGTCTCAAGACAGCCGGTCTCCTCGGCGCGATCTTCGCGCTCCTCCTTGCCGTCGGCGGCCTGATCGCCGCGGCCACGGGCAGCTCGGCGTTCATCTGGATCTTCGCCCTGATCGGCGTCGGCACGACGGCGTACGGCTACTGGAACTCCGACAAGCTCGCGATCCGGGCCATGCACGCCTACCCCGTGAGCGAGGCCCAGCAGCCGGCGATGTACCGGATCGTGCGCGAGCTCTCGTCGAGCGCCGGCCAGCCGATGCCCGCGCTCTTCGTCTCCCCCACCCAGGCGCCCAACGCCTTCGCGACCGGTCGCAACCCCGAGCACGCCGCCGTCTGCTGCACCGAGGGCATCCTCGGGCTGCTCGACGAGCGCGAGCTGCGCGGCGTGCTCGGCCACGAGCTGATGCACGTCTACAACCGCGACATCCTCACCGGCTCCGTGGCGGCCGCCATCGCCGGCGTGATCAGCTCGGTCGCCCAGTTCCTGGCCTTCACCTCGATCTTCGGCGGCGGCAACGACGAGGACCGCCCCAACCCGCTGGTGATGGTCGCGACCGCACTCCTCGCGCCGTTCGCCGCGGCCGTCATCCAGATGGCGATCAGCCGGACCCGCGAGTACGACGCCGACGAGGACGGCGCCCGGCTCACCGGCGACCCGCTCGCGCTCGCCTCGGCGCTGCGCAAGCTGGAGACCGGCACCGCCCGGGCACCGCTGGCCCCGACGCCCGAGCTGCAGAGCGCGAGTCACATGATGATCGCGAACCCGTTCCGCGCGGCCGACGTGCAGCGCCTCTTCTCCACGCACCCGCCCATGGCGGACCGGATCGCGCGCCTCGAGGCGATGGCCGGCCGGCGCTGAGCGCCGCTCGGGTCGAGCCCGTCAGGCAGCGGAGGGAACGACCTCGCCGGTGCGGCGAGGGGTGATCGGGGTCGCGCCGACCAGCGCGGCCTCCTCGAGCGCCACGGCGTCGGCGACCTCCCGCAGGACGTCGGACAGGGGCATCTCGAGCGCGTCGCACAGGGACGACAGCAGCTCCGAGGACGCTTCCTTCTGGCCGCGCTCGATCTCGGAGATGTAGCCCAGGCTCACCCGTGCGGCACCGGAGACCTCGCGCAGGGTCAGACCGAGCTCGGTGCGGCGACTGCGAAGGATGTCACCGAGCGAGCGGCGGAACAACACCATCTCGATCTCCTCTCCTGGACCTTCCGGGCCCGGACTGACCGGGTCGTGGGACCAACGCTACCCGAGCCCCGAATCTTCCGCGGGCCGACTGTCCGAGCTGATCATGTCAGCCAGCACCGACAGGGCCTCGTCGACCGTCGCCTCCTGGATGGTCGCGCGGTCCCCGTCGAGCGCCAGCTCGACCGCCTCGACCCCGCCCGGGCCGGCGACGCCGACGAAGACGGTCCCGACCTCCTTGCCCTCCTGGCGCTCCGGTCCGGCCACCCCCGTCGTGCTCACGGCGTAGGTCGTCCCGAGCAGCCGCCGGACCCCGGCGGCCATCTCGCGGGCGCACTCGGCGGAGACGACGCCCTGCTCGTCCACCGTCGCCTGCGCGACGCCGAGCACCTCGACCTTGACCGGCGTCTGGTAGCTGACCACGCCGCCGGCGTACACGGCGGAGGAGCCCGGGACGTTCGTCACCCGTGCGGCGACCCGGCCGCCGGTGAGCGACTCGGCGGTGGCCAGCGTCGCGCCGAGGTCCTTGAGCAGTGCAACGAGATCGGCCGGTGGTCCCATGGCACGCATCGTGTCACGGGACCACCGGCCGTCATCGTCCGGTCGGCGCGGGGGCCGGGGTCAGCGGCGCACCACGAAGATGCTCGTGCTGGTGGACTTCGCCAACAGCGTGCTGCTGCCCAGGTAGCGGACGGTCACCGTCTTGGTCCCGATCGACGGGAACACCGGCAGCGTGACCGTCGCCTTGCCACCGACGAGGGTGACCGTGCGCGAGCCGAGCCCCGTCGCCGAGACCGTCACCTGGCCGGTGACCGCGACCCCGTCCGGGTTGGTGAGGGTGACCGCCACCTTGGCCCGGGTGGACTTCACGATGACCTTCGACGGGCTCGTGGTGACCGACATGTTGACCGGTCCCTTCGCCACGGCGGCCGTCTCGGCCGACGTCGCGACACCGTCGGTGTAGCCGTCCGCCGAGGCGGTGACGCGCACCGAGATCTTCTTGCCGACGTGCGCCCCGGTCAGCTTCAGCGTCTTCGCGGTCGCGTTGGCGATCGGGGTGCCGTTGGCCAGCCACTGGTAGGCGAAGGTGACCTCGGCCGGCGTCCACGTGCCGTTGGTCGCCGTCAGCGTCCGGCCGACCCGGGCGGTGCCGGTGACCGTCGGCGGGGTGTCGTTGACGACGGCCGCCGGCTCACCGGCGTCCACAGCGATGACGAGCTGCGACTCGGTGCCGGTGGCGGCGCCGACCAGGCTCAGCGTGACGTTGCCGTCCGGGGTGTCCTCCGGGAGGACGACGTCGACCGCAGCCGTGCCGTACTGGTCGTAGACCGCCGTGCCGATGGTGTTGTCGAGGGTCGCGGTGCCGATGACCTGGTCGCCGAGCTTGACCTGCACCTCGGTGTCCTTGACGTCGTCGGCCGTCGACATCGTCCACGAGGAGATGTCGAACTTCACGTGGTCACCCGGCACGTACGACGCCGGGGCATCGGCCGGGAGCTCGACCTCGACCGCGCGCTGGCCGTAGTCGACCGGGAGCGGCGTGTCCTTGTACTGCGCCATGTAGTCGACCATCGCCTCGAGGTCGACCTTGCCGGTGTCGGCCCTGCCCGAGCCGTTGGCGAACTCGAAGAAGTTGTCGCCGCCGGACGCGAGGAAGGAGTTGACCGTGACCGAGTACGTCGCACCCAGGTCGATCGCCTCACCGTTGAGCCACATCCCGGTGACCTCACCCTGGAAGGTCGCGGTGCCGCTGACGGTCACCGGCTTCTCCTCGTAGGTGTAGGTGAAGCCCTTCGAGACGCCGAGGCGCAGGAACGGGCGCGACGGGACGGCACCCGTGCTGGTGCGCTGCCACTGCTGCTCGAGGACGGTCTCGATCTGGGCTCCGGTCAGGTCCATGTTCACCAGGGTGTTGGCGAACGGCTGGACCACGGCGGCCTGCTTGTAGGTCAGGTCACGGACCGAGCCGTTGACCGTGCCCTTCATGTCGTCGCGGAGACCACCCGGGTTCATGAACGCGATCTGCGCGCTGCCGGACTCGGGCTTCTCGGTCGCCCAGCGCTGGACCTCGGCGACCTGGTTGCCCAGGGTCGACTCGCCACCGCGGTTCTCCGTGGTGCCGTTGGCCAGCTTGGCGCGGGAGAACGGACCCTCCATCTTGCCGAGGACCTGGGCCCCGAGCTCGTTGGCCTTGTTCTTCGCAGCCGTCACGATCGGGTCGATCGCCGGGTCGGGCAGGTAGCCGGTGCCGGCGATGCCGATGATCTCCTGGCCGACGGCGACCAGGTCACCGGTGCCGTTGTCGTAGGTGAAGACCAGCTGGTTGAGGTTCTGCCCGTACTGGCCCGCCGAGACCACCGGACGCTTGGTCACGGTGCGGCCCTCGGCATCCCAGTCGGCGACCGGGAAGGAGCAGTTGTAGGCGAGGTGCGTGTGGCCGGAGACGATCGCGTCCACGTCGGAGGAGACGTTCTGGGTGATATTGCCCCAGGTCGTGGCCTCGTCGGTGAACTGCGGCGAGGTGCAGCTGGTGGAGGCCGAGCCCTCGTGGACCAGCATCACCACCAGGTCGGCGCCGTTGGCCCGCAGGTCGGCGGCCTCCGCGTTGACCGAGTCGACGATGTCGGTGACCTCGATGTCGGCGATGCCGTCGGGCGAGACGAGGGCCGGCAGGTCCTCGGTGACCGCTCCGACGAAGCCGATCTCGACGCCGTCGACCGTCTTGATCCAGGTCGCGGGCACGGCCGGGTCGCCCGTGGCCTTCACCTTGAGGTTGGCGGCGATGTACTTCCACTGCGCGCCACCGAGCGGGTTCGTCTCGGCGTCGTACGGCGCCATGACCCGGTTGACGAGGTCGTCGTAGCCCTGGTCGAGCTCGTGGTTGCCCACGGCCGAGACGTCGAGGCCCGCGGCGTTGAGGGCGTCGATGGTCGGCTTGTCGTCCTGGATGAAGGACTCGAAGGTCGACGCACCGATCAGGTCGCCGGCGGCCACGAAGACCGTGTTCGGGTTGTCGGCCCGCAGCTCCTTGACCGCGCCCGACAGCACCGACGCGCCGGCGCTGTCGCCGCCCGAGGGCAGGATCCGGCCGTGGAAGTCGTTGGTGCCGACGATCTGGATCTTCTTGTACGAGCCGGTCACCTCCGGCACGTCGATGCCGATGATCTCCGGGTTGTGGTCGGAGGCCGCGAACGGCTGGTTCGGCTGCCAGAAGTCGGTGACGTTGTAGTTGTAGCGGCTGTACTGGAAGGCCACCGACTCGGCGGCGTTGATGTCCCAGATGTCCGCACCGGTCACCATGTTCAGCGCCGCGCTGTTGCCGAGCACGTGGTCGAGCGAGCCGCTCAGCCCGGAGAACGAGTAGCTCTCCTCGTTCTCGGTGGAGTCGATCAGCTCGAAGCCACCCTGCTCGAGGGCCCGGATCGGGTCCTCCTTCGAGTAGGAGTTGAAGTCGCCGGCGAGGAACACCGCGTCGATGTCGCGCGCCGCGGCGAACTCGTTGGCGAACTGCACCAGGCGGGTGGCCTGGCGGGTGCGGTCACCGTTGAACGCGCCGGTGTCGGCGTTGTTGGCGTTGTCGCCGGTCGCCGGCGTCTGGCTGTCGCCCTTCGACTTGAAGTGGTTGAGGATCACGGCGAAGGCCGCGTCGTCGAGGGCGCCCTTGGCCTTGAACGCCTGGGCCAGCGGCTCGCGGGCGTTGGCGAACTCGGTCGTGCCGAAGAGGATGTCCGACTGGCCGACCGGCTCGACGCTCGCCGTCCGGTAGATGAAGGCCGGCCGGATGACGTCCTGCTCGGTCACCGAGGCGGCCAGGGTCGCCTCACCGGGGCTGTGCACGAAGCGCCAGGTGCCGGCACCGGCCGCGTCGTTCAGCGCGTCGACCAGCGAGCGGAGGGCGTCGTCGCGGTCGGTCTCGCCGACCAGCTTGAGCGACGCCTCGACCTCCTGCAGGCCGACGATGTCGGCGTCGAGCAGGTTGATCGCGGTCACGATCTTCGCCCGCTGCCGCTCGAGGCTGGCCGTCGTCGCGGCACCGCGCGGGCCGTTGCCGGCGTTCACGCCGTTGGTGACCACACCACAGGTGTTGTTGGCGATCGGGTTGCCCTGGCGGTCCTCGTAGTAGGAGCACTGGGTGTTGACCGGCGGCGTCTGCGCGGCGCCGTTGGCGACGTACTGCTGACCGGTCGTGTTGAAGTAGTTGAGGACGTTGAAGGTGGCGATCTTCAGGTCGCCGCCGACCTCACGGGGCGCGGCGTTGGCCGGGCGGGTGTTCTCGAAGGTCGCGACCGACGCGCCGTCGTCGTAGACCGGCGAGGTGGGCTGGAAGCGCCACGTGTTGAAGCGGTACTCGAGGACGACCGGGCCGGTCAGCGTCGCCTCGGCACCGACGCGGATCGGCTTGGTCGGCGTCAGCCACGGCAGCGGCTGGTTCTTCGCGGCGGCGTTGGTCATGTAGTTGACCGAGGTGCCGTCGTCGAGGACGACGCCGCGGGCCGCGTTGTCGGCCTTGATCGCGTTGAGCAGGAAGGTGTTGCTGTCGCCGGCGTACTCGGTGGGCTGGCGCAGGGGCGTGTCGCCCGTGGCGAGGCCGACCTCGGCGAAGGTGTTGACGTTGTAGGAGCTGGTGACCGTGAAGTCGTCCGTCGGCGCGAGCAGCATGCCCTCCTGCGCCTCGCGGTCGGTCTCGGTGGTCGGGTAGGCGATCGCCAGCGGGGTCACCGGGTCGAGCGGGCTGCCGAGCTCGACCACGCCGCCGGCGGCGGGCACCAGCTGGGTGCTGCCCGCGAACTCGGCGACCTTGCCGGTCACCTCGACCGAGTCGCCGATCGCGACGCCCGCGGGCATCGCGTTCGCGCCGTAGACGAAGATCGCGTCCGACGCACCCGGGGTGCCGTCCGTGGCGCCACCGGTGCCGCCGGTCTGGATGTACATGCCGTCGAAGCTCGAGCTGGCGAAGGCCGGGTCCTTGTACATCGCGGTCACGACGCCGGTCGTGATGACGGTGTCGTCGACGCGCTCGGACGCCGGCCCGGTGCCCTGGATGGCCGCGATCGGGAGCTCCTCGGGAGCGGCCTCGACGGTGATCGTGAAGGTGACCGACTTCGTCGCCGCGGTCGGGGCGGCCGAGTCGGTGACCGTGGCCGTGACCTCGGAGGTGCCGACGGTGGTCGGGGTACCGCTGACGAGGCCCGCCGGGCTCAGCGTCACGCCGTCCGGCAGGGTGCCGCTGGTCAGCGACCAGGTGTAGCCGGGCGTGCCCCCGCTGGCCTGGAGCTGCAGCGACAGCGGGACGCCGACGTAGGTGTTGACGTCGGCCGGGTCGGTGGCGCCGAGCGCGTTCTCGTCGCGGTTGGTCGGCGTCGGCGCGCCCGTGGAGAAGTCGGCGCTGTTGTTGTCCGTGTCGGTGCCGGTCGCGTTGCGGAACGCGGACACCGTCCCCGAGAGGGCCGTGCCGTCGGCGGCCGACTCGAAGGTGTTCGCCGTGCCGTAGCCGACGGCGTCGACCACCCCGGTGGCGTTCTTGATGTCACCCTGCGGGAGTCCGGTGAGGTCGGCGCTCTGGTTGCTCAGGATGACGAGGCCCGAGCCCGAGCCCATGTTGATGCTGCCCGTCGCGTCGGCGACCGGCATCGGTGCACCGTTCGCCACGTTGCCGGCCCCTTGGACCAGGTAGTGGCCGTGCGCCGGGATCGACCCGGTCAGCGCGATCTTGTTGCTGATCGTGGCACCGGCCCCACGCGTCGCGCTTCCGTAGAACACAGCCCAACCGGTGAGGCTGACCTCGGCGTCGGTCGGGTTGTAGAGCTCGATGAAGTCGTGGGTGTAGCTCGACGCCGGGAGTGTGTCGGTCGCCGCGAACCCGCCAGCGCCGTACACCTCCGAGATGACCACGCCGGAGCCGTCAGGCTCGGCCTGCGCGGGCGTGGGAGCGAGGACAGCCAGCCCCGAGATTCCGAGGGCGGCACCGAGTGAACCGAACAGGAACTGCTTCGCTGAACGCATTGACTTCTTCCGGGGTCGACAAAGCGGCGGAGCGCAGTACTACCCGAGAAAGCGACTGCGAACGGAGGGGAAGGAGCCCGACCTTAGTTCGACCCACCCGCAGTCTGGCAAGGAGTTGAGAAAAACTCGTGCAACGTTTTGGTGAAGATCCGGTTCGGATTGCCGGATCCGGCCGCAGGGAACGCGGCCGCGGGGGTCAGGCCGCGGACGACTTCCGGATCACGTCGGCAGCGCGGCGGGAGGCGTCGTCCAGCGCGCTTGCCCGCCGCCCTACGACGAAGACGCGCTCGACCGGAGACTCGCGCGCTGCTTCCAGACGTCGCGGAAGAACTCGTAGCCCGACCAGAGGGTCAGCACGAAGGCGGCGAGGAGCAGGGCGATCGCGACGACATAGGTCACCTCGCCGGGCACGTCGAGCCAGCCGTCGACCTCGAGCAGGGGCAGGCTGAGCAGGCCGAGGGCGAGCGCCTGGGCGGCGGTCTTCCACTTCCCGCTCTGCGCGGCCGCGATGACGACCGCCTTGAGCACGGACAGGCGCAGGATCGTGACGGCCCACTCGCGGACCAGGACGACGACGGTGATGGCCCACATCCACCACGTGTCCATGATGATCGACAGGCCGATGAACGCCATCCCGGTGATCGCCTTGTCCGCGATCGGGTCCGCGATCTTGCCGAAGTCGGTCACCAGGTTGCGGGCGCGCGCGATGTCGCCGTCGACCTTGTCGGTGACCATCGCGACGAAGAAGATCGCCCAGGCGACGGTGCGCCAGGTGACGGAGTCGCCGCCGTCGTACAGCAGCGCCCAGCCGTAGAACGGCACCAGCACGATGCGCAGGGTGGTCAGCGCGTTGGGCAGGTTCCAGTTGCTCGGCCTCACCGGGGCCGGGGTCTCCCCCGTGCTGGTCTCGCTCATGCCCGTCCTCCTGCTGGTTCGGCGATCAGGTCGACGCCGTCGGAGGCAACGACGACCGCACGGACGAAGTCACCCACCTCGGCGTCCGGTACGCCGAGCACCCGGGTGGTGCCGTCGACCTCGGGGCCCTGCTCGGCGGCACGTCCCTCGACGGTGCCGTCGCCGGTACCGTCGGGGTCAACCTCCTCGACCAGGACCTCCACGGTGCTGCCGATCCGCTCCTCGGCCCGCTCGGCCGTGAGCTCGCCGACCAGGTCGTTGAGGTGCTGGACCCGGGCGTTGATCTCGTCGGCGTCGAGCTTGCCGTCGAGCTTCTCGGCCTCGGTGCCGTCCTCGTCGGAGTACCCGAAGACGCCGGTGACATCCATCCGCGCGGCGACGAGGAAGTCGCACAGGGTCTGGAACTCCTCCTCGGTCTCACCGGGGAAGCCGACGATCACGTTGGAGCGCACGCCCGCCTCGGGGGCCAGCGCGCGGACCTGGTCGAGCAGGGCGAGGAAGCTCTCCGGGTCGCCGAAGCGGCGCATCCGGCGCAGCACGGTCGCGCTGGCGTGCTGGAAGGAGAGGTCGAAGTACGGCGCCACACCCGGCGTCGTCGCGATCGCGCGGACCAGCCCGGGGCGGGTCTCGGCGGGCTGCAGGTAGGACACCCGGACCCGCTCGATGCCGTCGACCGCGGCGAGCTCGGGCAGCAGGGTCTCCAGCAGGCCGAGGTCGCCGAGGTCCTTGCCGTAGGAGGTGGAGTTCTCCGAGACGAGGAACAGCTCCTTGACGCCCTGCTCGGCCAGCCAGTGGGCCTCCTGCAGCACGTCGGAGGGCCGCCGGCTGACGAACGAGCCGCGGAACATGGGGATCGCGCAGAAGGTGCAGCGCCGGTCGCAGCCGCTGGCCAGCTTCAGCGGCGCCATCGGGCCACCGTCGAGGCGACGCCGGATCGCGGAGCGGCCCGGGATCGCGATGTCGACCTCCGTGCCGGCGAAGTCGGCGGTCTCGACGACCGCCTGCCGCTCGGCGGGGCTGATCGGCAGCAGCAGCCGCCGGTCGCGCGGGGTGTGCGGGTGCGGCTTCTCGCCGGCGAGGATCGAGCGCAGCCGCCCGGAGATGTCCTGGTAGTCGTCGAAGCCCAGCACGGCGTCGGCCTCGGGCAGCGACGAGGCCAGCTCCTCGCCGTACCGCTCCGCCAGGCAGCCCACCGCGACGACGGCCTGTGGGCGGCCCGACTCCTTGAGGTCGGCCGCCGCCAGCAGGGTGTCGATCGAGTCCTTCTTGGCCGCGTCGACGAAGCCGCAGGTGTTCACCACGACCGTGTCGGCGTCCTCCGGGTCGTCGACGAGGGTGAACCCGTCAGCCGCCAAGCGGCCGGCGAGCTCCTCGGAGTCGACGTCGTTGCGGGCGCACCCGAGGGTGAGCAGGGCAACCGAGACAGGTGTGGGAGTGCTGGTCATGTCCGGTCGAGGATACCGGCGAAGCGTCCCGGGGAGGGATTCGCGAGCCGCCGGGGTGACCTGCGCCTCAGGAGGCTCAGGAGCCCTTCTTCGGCGCGATGACCGTCTTCGTGACCTCGACGCCGGTGTCGCCGAGTGCCTTGGCGTCGGCACCGCCCACGGAGTACGTGACCGAGCCGTCGGTGCTGTAGATCCGGATCGGCGGGACCACCTTGAGCTCGCTCGACTGCCCGAAGGCGAGGTTGCCCTCGAAGACGATCTTGCCGTCGGCGTCGCGGACGTTGAGCGTCGCTCCCCCGCCAGCCGCGGTCAGGCGCAGCTTGACCGGGGTGCCCTTGGTGGTCATCTGGGTGATGCCGCCGCTCTGGTTGAGCACCGGCTCCTCCCCGACCGGCGCAGGGCCGCCCATCACCAGCCGGGCGACCGACCAGACCAGGACCGCGCCCATCACGGCCGCGATCATGACCGACCAGTTGCGACCGCCGCGGGTGCTGCGGATCGCGCCGCCGGTGCCCGTCGCCAGCTCGGACTCGAAGACCCGGCGCGGGTCGACCGGGGCGTGGGCGTAGCGCTCGTCGTACGACGCCACGAGCGGCGCCGCGTCGATCCCGAGGACCCGGGCGATGGTGCGCAGGTGGCCACGGGCGTAGAAGTCGCCACCGCAGGGGCCGAAGTCGTCGACCTCGATGGCCTCGATGACGTGCGGACGGATCCGGGTCCGCTCCGAGACCTGGTCGATCGTCAGGCGCAGCCGGTCGCGGGCCGCCTGGATCTCCGGACCGATGACCGGGTCGGGCGACGGGACGACCGCGAGGTCGTCGAGCACGACCGTGACCGACTCCTCCTCGAGCTCGACCGGCGCCAGCGGGTCGAGGGCGTCGATGGGTGCGCTCACGCGGGGGCGCTCGCTCGCGGGCATCTCGACCCGGGCCGACAGGACGGTCGCCCGGCCGGGCTCGACGGGCTCGACGGGCTCGCCGGGCTCGTCCGACTCGATCGCCTCGATCTCGCCGGTGTCCGCCTCGTCCATCGGGTCCACGTCGGGCAGCACGATCTCGTCGGTCGCCTCGGTGTCGTCGGGAGCGGCGTCGTCGGCGGTGTCGGCGTCGTCGGCGGTGTCGGCGGTGTCGGCGGTGTCGGTCGTCGAGGAGCGGCGGATCCACCCCATCCGCGAGCGCAGCCGGTCGACGTCGGCCTCGGGCTCGGGCGGGAGGACCAGCTCGTCGTCGGCGTCATCCAGCTCGTCCAGCTCGTCCAGCTCGTCGAGCTCGTCGGCAGGCTCGTCGTCGCGGCCGGTGAGGCCGGCCGCCACCCGAGCCGCGATCCCGCGGCGCTCACCCGGCGCACCGGAGTCGTCGCCGTAGAGGTCGCTCAGGCTCGGGACGGTACGACGAGGGGTCTCCTCCTCGACGCCTCCGGCGACGACCTCGACCACGTCGGCCCGGCCGTCGGCCAGGTCGGCGAGCACGTCGCTGAGGGAGACCGCCGACGCGCCGACCAGGCGGGTGGCCAGCGTCAGCGGGACCACGAGCTGCTGGTCGTCGTACCCGTCGACGAGGAGGTGGCCGTCACGGAACAGGCCGTGGCGGGGCAGGTGCTCGAGGCAGTCGATCTCCTGCCAGGCGACGCCGCGCCACTGGGCGCCCTGGCGCACCCGGACGCCGTGCTCGTCGGCGACGAGCAGCGGTGCGCGGCTGTCGGACAGCGAGGCGAGGTGCATGCCGGTGACGAGGGCGAGGACGCCGAAGGCCAGCCAGTCGAGGGCGGTGCCGCCGGTGAAGGCGCGCGCGGCGAACGCGACGGTCAGCAGGGCGGCGAAGCCGCCGACGCCGGCCGCGAGGCCGACATTGCGGCGTACCTCCACGGGCTGCCCGGCGACGGGGAGCGGTCGTTCTGCGGTCTCGGTCAGATCGGTCATCTGGGTCACGCCTCCCCCTGGATGGTCATGATCACGGCGTCGAGCTCGTCGGGCTTGACCAGGACGTCGCGTGCCTTGGATCCCTCGCTGGGTCCGACGACGCCCCGGCTCTCGAGGATGTCCATGAGGCGGCCGGCCTTCGCGAAGCCGACCCGGAGCTTGCGCTGCAGCATCGAGGTCGAGCCGAACTGGGTGGAGACCACGAGCTCGATCGCCTGGACGACCAGGTCCATGTCGTCGCCGATGTCGTCGTCGAGGACCTTGCTCGACGCCGCCGGGGCGGTGACGTCCTCGCGGTAGCTCGGCTCGAGCTGGGTCTTGCAGTGCTTGACGACCTGCTGGATCTCCGGCTCGGAGACCCACGATCCCTGGACTCTTATGGGCTTCGACGCACCCATCGGCAGGAACAGCCCGTCACCCTGGCCGACCAGTTTCTCGGCGCCCGGCGTGTCGAGGATGACCCGGCTGTCGGCGAGGCTGGACGTCGCGAACGCCAGCCGGGACGGCACGTTGGCCTTGATCAGGCCGGTGACGACGTCGACCGACGGGCGCTGCGTGGCGAGCACCAGGTGGATGCCGGCCGCGCGGGCGAGCTGGGTGATCCGGACGATCGAGCCCTCGACGTCGCGCGGGGCGACCATCATGAGGTCGGCGAGCTCGTCGACGATCACCAGCAGGTAGGGGTACGGCGTCAGGGTGCGCTCGCTGCCCGGCGGGACCTCGACCTTGCCCTCGCGGACGGCCTTGTTGAAGTCGTTGATGTGCCGGAAGCCGAAGTTCGCCAGGTCGTCGTACCGCATGTCCATCTCGCGGCACACCCACTCGAGGGCCTCGGCGGCCTTCTTCGGGTTGGTGATGATCGGCGTGATCAGGTGCGGGACGCCCTCGTAGGCGTTCAGCTCGACCCGCTTCGGGTCGACCATGATCATCCGGACCTCGTCGGGCGTCGAGCGCATCAGCACCGAGGTGATCATCGAGTTGATGAAGCTGGACTTTCCGGAGCCGGTGGCACCGGCGACCAGCAGGTGCGGCATCTTGGCGAGGTTCGCGACGACGAAGCCGCCCTCGACGTCCTTGCCGAGGCCCGCGACCAGCGGGTGGTGGTCGTTGCGCGCGACGTTGGAGCGGAGCACGTCGCCGAGGGAGACGATCTCCTTGTCGGTGTTGGGGATCTCGACGCCGACCGCGGACTTGCCGGGGATCGGGCTGAGGATGCGGACGTCCTCAGAGCCCACCGCGTAGGAGATGTTGCGCTGGACGCCGAGGATCTTCTCGACCTTGACGCCCGTGCCGAGCTCGATCTCGTAGCGGGTGACCGTCGGGCCACGGGTGTAGCCGGTGACCTGGGCGTCGATGTTGAACTCGTCGATGACCGTCTGCAGCCGGTCGACGACGTCGTCACTGGCCTTCGAGCGGGCACGGTGGGGGTCGCCGGCCTTGAGGGCGGCGGCGTCGGGCAGCGTGTAGACGATGTCGCCGGACAGGGCGAGCTGCTCCACCCGCTGCGGCAGGTCGGCGTGCGGCGGCGGCTCGAGCTCGCCGGTCTCGTCGGCCGGGGCGGGCGCGGTCCGGGCCGCGGCGCGGCGCTCGAGGGCGCTCATGCCGGCGTCGCTGAGGCCCGGCGTGGTCGGCTCGTCGTCGACGAGCGGGATGTCGATCGGCTCGAGGAGCTCCATCGACTCCTCGACGGACGGGTCGGGCTCCGCCTTCTTGCGGCGGCGCTTCTTCGGCTCGGTCAGGACCGGGCTGTCGTAGGCCGGGTCGCCCTCGCGCTCGAAGGCGTCGTCGAAGCGGTAGGCCTGCGTCTCGTCGCCGTCGGCGGCGTGGTGGCGTCCGAGCAGCAGGTCGCCGAGCTCGCGCAGCCGGTCCGGGACGCGGTACAGCGGCGTCGCGGTGATCACCAGGACGCCGAAGAAGGCCAGCAGGGCCAGCAGGCCGATGACCAGCGCCGGCGAGCGGAGCAGGTCGAGCAGGAGGGCCGAGACGACGTACCCGACGGCGCCGCCGCCGTCGCGCAGGGCGGTGGTGTCGCCCTGGGCCGGCTCGGGCGTGCCATTGGCGATGTGGACGATGCCGAGCAGGCCGAAGGAGAAGGCGGACCAGCCGATGATCTGGCGGCCCGCGGGGCCGTTGCCGACCGGGTCCCGCATCACGCGGTAGCCGGCGAGCAGCACCAGCAGCGGGACGAACCAGCCGATCTTGCCGACCGTGCCGGACACCGCCGCCCGGGTGAAGTCCATGACCCCGCCGGGGACCTCGAACCACACCGCGGTGGCGATGACCAGGGCGACCCCGCACAGCAGCAGGCCGAAGCCGTCGCGGCGCTGCTCGGGCTCGATGTCACGGGCGCCGTGCCCGATGCCGCGGGCGACCGCACCGATCGTGTGGGCGAAGGCCAGCCACAGGGCGACCACGCCCCGCCCGAGTGCGGTGAAGGCACGCAGCACCGGCCCGGGGCCGCTGCGGACGGCGCGCGGAGCCGGCCGCCGGGCCGAGTTCGACTTCTTGGCCGGAGGCTTCTTCTTGGTGGTCGTACTACGGGATCGCGAGCTGGTCGTCTTCTTCGCGCCCGAGCGTGAGGAAGGGGTGGTCCTGCTGCGCGACGCCGTCGGGGAAGACGTACGGGTCGCCATGCTCACAACCTACCCACAAGTCCCATGAGTCACAGGGACAACACGCGCGGGGGTTTCGGGGCTGCATGCAGCCGGCTCAGGCCTCCACGACCACCGGGATGATCATCGGCCGCCGCTTGTGGGTGTTGCTCACCCAACGGCCGATCGTGCGGCGCACCACCTGCTGGAGCTGGTAGGTGTCGGTGCTGCCCTCGTCCAGCGCGCGGTTGACGGCGTCGACGATCGGCTGCTTGATGCCCTCGAAGTCCGAGTCCGCCCATGCGTGGCCGCGGGCGTGGATCTCGGGGCCGGCGGAGACCTTGCCGGAGACCGAGTCGACGACCACGATCACGGAGACGAAGCCCTCCTCGCCGAGGATCCGGCGGTCCTTGAGCTCGGACTCGGTGACGTCGCCGACGGACTGGCCGTCGACGAAGACGTAGCCGCAGGCGACCTTGCCGACCACGGAGGCGACGCCGTCGACGAGGTCGACCACGACGCCGTCCTCGGCGTACACGACGTTCTCGACGCCGGTCTGCTTGGCCAGGTCGCCGTTGGCGAGCATGTGCCGGACCTCGCCGTGGACGGGCAGCACGTTGCGCGGCTTGACGATGTTGTAGCAGTAGAGCAGCTCGCCGGCGCTCGCGTGGCCGCTGACGTGCACCAGGGCGTTGCCTTTGTGGACGACGCGGGCGCCGAGGCGGGCCAGGCCGTTGATGACGCGGTAGACGGCGTTCTCGTTGCCGGGGATCAGGCTGGAGGCGAGGACGACGGTGTCGCCCTCCTCCAGGTGCACGAAGTTGTGCGTGCGCTGCGCGATCCGGGCCAGTGCGCTCAGGGGCTCGCCCTGCGAGCCGGTGGAGATCAGCACCTGGCGCTCGGGGGCCAGGTTGGCGAGCTCCTTGGCCTCCACCATCACGCCCGGCGGGACCTTGAGGTAGCCGAGGTCGCGCGCGATGGCCATGTTGCGCACCATCGAGCGGCCGACGTAGGCGACCTTGCGGTCGTACTTCACCGCGGCGTCGAGCACCTGCTGGACGCGGTGCACGTGCGAGGCGAAGCAGGCGACGATGATCCGCTGCTTCGACTCCGAGAACGCCTGCTCGAGCACCGGGGTGATCTTGCGCTCCGCGGTCGTGAAGCCCGGGACGTCGGCGTTGGTGGAGTCGGTGAGGAAGAGGTCGACGCCCTCCTCCCCCAGTCGCGCGAAGGCGCGGAGGTCAGTGATCCGGCCGTCCAGCGGCAGCTGGTCCATCTTGAAGTCACCGGTGTGCAGCACGAGGCCGGCGCCGGTGCGGATCGCCACGGCGAGCGCGTCCGGGATGGAGTGGTTGACCGCGACGAACTCCAGGTCGAAGGGACCGAACGAGATCCGGTCGCCCTCCTTGACCGTGTAGAACGGCGTCTGGCGCAGCCGGTGCTCGCGGAGCTTGGAGTTCACCAGCGCGAGGGTCAGCTCGGAGCCGACGAGCGGGATGTCCTCGCGCTCGCGCAGGAGGTACGGCGTCGCGCCGATGTGGTCCTCGTGGCCGTGGGTCAGGACCAGCGCCTCCACGGCGTCGAGGCGGTCCCGGATGGCCTCGAAGTCGGGGAGGATCAGGTCGACGCCCGGGTGGTGGTCGTCGGGGAACAGGACGCCGCAGTCGACGATGAGCAGCCGGCCGTCGTACTCGAAGACGGTCATGTTGCGGCCGACCTCGCCGAGACCGCCGAGCGGGATGACCCGCAGGCCGTTCTTCGGCAGCTTCGGCGGGGCGGAGAGCTCGGGGTGCGGGTGCGACATCAGAGGAGGCCCGCCGCCTCGAGACCGGCACGGAGGTCGGCGACCTCCGCGTCGTCGAGCGCGAGCAGTGGCGACCTCACGTGCCGGTTGGGCAGCACTCCGGCGAGCTCGAGCGCGGCCTTGGCGGTGGTGGCGCCGTAGTTGGCGACGCCCATGACCGCCTCGTAGGCCGGGATCAGCGTGGTGTGGATCCGCAGCGCCTCGGCGTGGTCGCCGGCGAGGAACGCCTCGATCATCGCCTTGAGCTGCGTGCCCGCGACGTGGCCGACCACCGACACGACGCCGACGGCGCCGTAGGCGAGGTAGCCGAGCGTGTTGACGTCGTCACCGGAGTAGACGGTGTAGCCGAGGTCGACCAGCTGCGCGGTGCGCGAGATGTCGCCGGTCGCCTCCTTGACCGCGACGACGCTGTCCCAGTCGGCCGCGGCGCGGTACGTCGCCAGGTCGATCTTGGTGCCGGTGCGGCCCGGGACGTCGTACAGCATCACGGGGACGGCCGTCGCGTCGACGACCTGGCGGAAGTGGTTGAGCACGCCGGGCTGGCTGGGCTTGTTGTAGTAGGGCGTGACGAGCAGGAGGCCGTCGGCGCCGACCTTCTCGGCCTGCCGGGCGAGCTCGACCGAGTGCCGCGTGTCGTTGGTGCCGACACCGGCGACGATCTTGGCCCGGTCGCCCACGGCGTCCTTGACGGCGGCGAGCGTCTCGCCGTCCTCCGCGCCGGTGGTCGTGGGCGACTCGCCGGTGGTGCCGGACACGACGATGCCGTCGTTGCCGTTGTCGACGAGATGCCTGGCCACCTTCTGCACCCCGTCCAGGTCGACGGAGCCGTCCTCGTGGAACGGCGTGACCATCGCGGTCAGCACGGTGCCGAAGGGTGCAGAAGTCATGCTGTCAGCCTATCGCCAAGGGGCCCGATGACCCGCCTCGCCGCCCCACGCGGGCCTCCCCACCCACTCGGTCACACGTGCGGCATGACCTCCGCGGCGACCAGCCGCAGGTGGTCGAGATCGGCCAGGTCCAGCACCTGGAGGTAGATCCGCTGGCTGCCGAGGTCGCCGAAGCGGCGGATCTTCTCGACCACCTCGTCGGGGGTGCCGGCGAGGCCGTTGACCCGCAGCTCGTCGACCTCCCGGCCGATCGCCTTCGCCCGGCGCGCCACCTCGGCCTCGTCCTCGCCCACGCACAGCACGAGCGCGTTCGACCAGGCCAGCTCGTCGGGGTCGCGGCCGATCTCCTCGGCCGCCTGCCGCACCCGGCCGAACTGCACCGCGGTGAACTCCTCGTCGACGAAGGGCAGGTTGAACTCGTCGGCGTAGCGCGCCGCCAGCGCCGGCGTCTTGCGGGCGCCCGTGCCACCGATGAGCAGCGGTACGCCGCCGGCGTGGCCGCCCGTCTGGACCGGCTTCGGCAGCGCCGGGCTGTCGGCGAGCTGGTAGTGCGTGCCGTCGAACGCGTAGCGCCCACCCACCGGCGTCGACCACAGGCCGGTGATCAGCTCGAGCTGCTCGGCGTACCGCTCGAAGCGCTCCTTCGTGTCCGGGAACGGGATCCCGTAGGCGGTGTGCTCCTGGGTGAACCACCCGGCGCCGATCCCCAGCTCGACGCGGCCGCCGCTCATCTGGTCGACCTGCGCGACCTGGATCGCCAGCACGCCGGGGTACCGGAAGGTGGCGCTCGTCATCATGGTGCCGAGCCGGATGGTGCTCGTGTCGCGGGCGAGGCCGGCGAGCGTCGTCCAGGCGTCGGTGGAGCCGGGCAGCCCGTCGCCGCTCATGTGGAGGTAGTGGTCGCTGCGGAAGAAGGCGTCGAAGCCGAGCTGCTCGGCCTCGAGCGCGACGGCCAGCAGGTCGTCGTAGGTGGCACCTTGCTGGGGTTCGGTGAAGACGCGGAGCTCCATGGCCCCAGCCTTCCAGCACCGTCCAACCGCGTCTCGTGACGGTCGCTGCTCGACCTCCTCGACGACCGTCAGGCCCCTGACGAGCCGCCGCAGGCGAAGACCCGCTCCCACCACACGATGGTGAAGCCCTCGCGGGGCTCGCGGCGCACCTCGTTCCAGCGCCCGCGGCTGAACTCCGGGTAGTGCGTGTCGCCCGCCGGCGACATCGGGATCTCGGAGATGACCTGCTCGTCGGCGTACGGCAGGGCGGCGGCGTAGACGTGCGCTCCCCCGCCGATCATCACCTGCCGGTCGGCCGGCTGGTCGCGCAGGAGGTCGTCGGCCAGCTCCAGCGCCTCGGTGATCGAGTGGGCGACCTCCACCCCCTCCGCCGTGTACGACGGGTCGCGGGTCAGCACGATGGTGGTCCGGCCGGGCAGCGGCCTGCCGATGCCCTCGTGGGTGGTCCGGCCCAGCACCAGGACGTGGCCGAGGGTGGTCGCCTTGAAGTGGGCGAAGTCCTCGGAGATCTTCCACGGGATGTCCGCGTCGGCGCCGATGACACCGTTCTCGGCGACGGCGGCCACCATCGTGACCCGCCGCCCGGCAGGGGTGCTCATACCGCGATCGGGGCCTTGATCGCGGGGTGCGGGTCGTAGCCCTCGACGCTGATGTCCTCGAGCTCGAAGGCGTCGATCTCGGTGACCGCGGGGTTGAGCAGCAGCTTGGGCAGCGGCCGCGGGTCGCGGGTCAGCTGGAGTCGGGCCTGCTCGAGGTGGTTGGAGTAGAGGTGCGCGTCGCCGAGGGTGTGCACGAAGTCGCCGACCTCGAGGCCCGCGACCTGGGCGACCATGTGGGTCAGCAGCGCGTACGACGCGATATTGAACGGCACGCCGAGGAAGACGTCGGCCGAGCGCTGGTAGAGCTGGCAGCTGAGCCGGCCGTCAACGACGTAGAACTGGAAGAGGCTGTGGCACGGCGGCAGCGCCATGTCGTCGACCTGGCTGGGGTTCCACGCCGAGACGATGTGGCGCCGGCTGTCGGGGTTGGTGCGGATCTGCCGGATCACCTGCGCGAGCTGGTCGATGTGGCCGCCGTCGGGGGTGGGCCAGGAGCGCCACTGGGCGCCGTACACGGGGCCGAGGTCGCCGTTCTCGTCGGCCCACTCGTCCCAGATGGTGATGCCGCGCTCCTGCAGCCAGCGCACGTTGGTGTCGCCGCGGAGGAACCACAGCAGCTCGCCGAAGACCGAGCGGGTGTGGATCTTCTTCGTGGTGACGAGCGGGAAGCCGGCGGTCAGGTCGAAGCGCATCTGGTGACCGAACACGCTGAGCGTGCCGGTACCGGTGCGGTCACCCTTCTCGGCGCCCTCGTCGAGGATCCGCTGGACGAGGTCGAGGTACTGGCGCACGACGTCAGCCTAGTTCGGGGACGGAGCTCAGAGCGTGACCGTCCCGTGAATCGTGCTGAGGGTGTCGCCGCCGACCCAGATCGTGCCGTCGTCGGCCGTGGTGACGTGGACGCGTCCGCGGCGGCCGAGCGCGGTCCCCTGCGCCGCCGTGTACGACGCCGGGAGCACGCCGCCCGCCAGCCACTGCGCGAGCGAGGCGTTCAGCGAACCGGTCACCGGGTCCTCGGTGATGCCTGCGGCGTGGGGCACGAACGCGCGGACCTCGACCGCGCACTCGGAGCCCTCGGGCCACGGGCCGACGACGCCGACGTCGACCGGCAGGGTCATGAAGTCGGGTGTCAGGGCGAGGACGTCCTCGGCCGAGGCCAGCCGGACGCCGACCCAGCCGGGACCGTTGTCGGCCCAGGCGATGTCGAGCACGTCATCGCGGGCGATGCCGAGGGCGACGACGATCCGCTCCACCAGCTCGTCCTCGACCGGGCCGGAGCGCAGCAGGTCGGGCGCGGCGAAGGCCAGCCGGCCCTCGGACTGCCGCAGCTCGACGAGCCCGACGCCGCACTGCTGCACCAGCCGCTCCCCCGCCGGCACACCGCCCGCCTCGAGCCAGGCGTGGGCCGAGCCGAGCGTCGGGTGGCCGGCGAACGGCAGCTCCATCGACGGGGTGAAGATCCGCAGCCGGTAGTCGGCGGCGGGGTCGGTCGGCGCCAGCAGGAAGGTCGTCTCGCTGAGGTTGGTCCAGCGGGCGAAGGCCTGCATCTGCGCGTCGGTGAGCCCCTCGGCGTCGTGGACGACGGCGACGGGGTTGCCGAGCATCGGCTCGGCGGTGAAGACGTCGACCTGGCGGAAGGGGCGCGAGGCGGCGCTCATGCCGAGAGCGACATCGGGCCGTAGACCTCGCGGTCGGCCTCGAAGAGGGTCACCTGCGCGACACCGGCCTCGGCCAGCTCCTGCCAGGTCTCGCCGACCCACGACTCGGCGTCGCCCTGGCTCGGGAAGGTCTGGTCGGCCAGGTCACCGGAGACGGCGACCTCGGCGCCGCTGGCGTCCTCGAGGCGCCAGCGCCAGGGCTGCTCGGTCGGCGGGCGGAAGCTGGAGGAGCCGGGCTGCTCAGGGAGGTTCATGGCTCAAGCCTCCCGCACCGACGGCTGGACGAACGGCGGCTTCGTCACCTGGAAGACCTCGCCCCGGCCGCGGACGTCGACGGTGACCTCGCCGTCGTCGGCGACGACGCTGGAGAGCAGCGCGAGGGCGATGCCCTTCTTGAGGGTCGGCGAGAAGGTGCCGGAGGTGACCTCGCCGAGCAGCACGTCCGGCGAGAGGCGGACGCCCATGTGCGGGCGTGGGATCGCCCGGCCGGTGGAGACCAGGCCGACCAGCTTGCGGCGGGCGCCGGCCTCCTTCTCGGCGAGCAGCTTGTCGCGTCCCCAGAAGGCCGGCTTCTTCCAGCCGACCGCCCAGCCGAGGCGGGCCTCGTTGGGGGTGATCGACGGGCCGATGTCCTGGCCGTGGAGGGGGTAGCCCATCTCGGTGCGCAGCGTGTCGCGGGCGCCGAGGCCCGCCGGCACCAGCCCGTGCGGCTCACCGGCGGCCATCAGCGCGTCCCACAGCGCGGGGGCGACGGCGCTCGGCGCGATCAGCTCGTAGCCGCGCTCGCCGGTGTAGCCCGTGCGGCACACGATGACCAGCGAGTCGGGGTCGGGGTCCGCGTCGCCGGCCTCCCAGGGCGCCTCGACGAAGGTGAGGTACTCGTGGCCGACGGGCAGGCCCACGCCGGCCACGACCTCGTCGGCCTTCGTGCCCTGGACCGCCAGCACGACGTAGTCGCGGTGGTGGTCGACCACCTCGACGCCCGCGGGCGCGGCCTCGACGAGGCGGCGGCGTACCTCCTCGTTGTTGGAGGCGTTCGGGACCACCAGGACGTGCTCGTCGTCGCGGTAGTAGGTGAAGACGTCGTCGACGATGCCGCCGGTCGCGTCGTCCACGACGAGGCTGTACTGCGCCTTGCCGGGGCCGATCCGGTGCAGGTCGTTGGTCAGCGTGGAGTTGAGGAACTCGACGGCGCCCGGGCCGCGCACGACCAGCTTGCCGAGGTGGCTGACGTCGAAGATGCCGACGCCCTCGCGCACCGCGGTGTGCTCCTTGACGACGCCGGTCGGGTACTCCAGCGGCATCAGCCAGCCGCCGAACTCCGAGAACTTGGCGCCCAGCGCCTCGTGCCGGTCGTGGAGCGGGGACTGCAAGGGGGTCGCATCGGCCATGCGTCGGAATCTATTGCATCGGCCGGTCGATATCCTGCGCCGGTGACGACCTTCGCACTGCGCACCGCCAGCCCCGCCAAGACCAAGGCGGAGGCGGTCGTGGTCGGCGTGCGGCCCGACGGCACCCTGGCCGCAGGCGCCGAGGACGTGGCGGCGGCGTACGGCCGCAAGCTCGGGGGCCTGCTCGCCACCGTCGGCGCGAAGGGTCGTCCGGGCGAGGTCGCGAAGGTCCCGACCGGCGGCACGATCGCCTCTCCCCTGCTGGTCCTCGTCGGCCTCGGCGACGACGTCGACGCCGCAGCGGTACGACGGGCGGCCGGCAACGCCGCGCGCGCGGTGACGAACGCGGCGTCGGTCGCCCTGGCCCTGCCCGCCGACAGCCCCGAGCTGGTGCGGGCGGTCGTGGAGGGCTACCGGCTGGGCGGCTACGCCTTCACGTCGTACAAGAGCAAGCCGGGGACGCCGACCACGCCGGCCGAGATCGTCGTGCTGACGCCGTCGGCCAGGAAGGCCGAGATCGCGGCCGCCGTCGAGCCGGCCCAGGTGGTCACCGACGCGGTCGTCGCGACCCGCGACTGGGTCAACACCCCGCCCGCCGACCTGACCCCGCCGCTGTTCGCCGACGCGATCGTGGCCGCGGTCGAGGCCGCCAACAAGGACCTTCCCGCCGGGTCGCGGATCAAGGCCGAGGTCCTCGACGAGGCCCGCCTGGCCGAGCTCGGCTGCGGCGGCATCCTCGCCGTCGGCGCCGGGTCGGCGGCTCCCCCGCGCCTGGTCGAGCTCAGCTACGCCCCCAAGGACGCGGTCGCCCACGTCGCCCTCGTCGGCAAGGGCATCACCTTCGACTCCGGTGGCCTCTGGATCAAGCCCGCCGCCAGCATGACCACGATGAAGGAGGACATGGCCGGCGCCGCCGCCGTCGTCCAGGCCACCATCGCGGCCGCCCGGCTCGGCCTTCCCGTCCGCCTCTCCGTGTACGCCGCCCTCGCCGAGAACATGGTGGGCGACGCCTCCATGCGCCCGGGCGACGTGCTGACGACGTACGACGGCACCACCGTCGAGGTCAGCAACACCGACGCCGAGGGCCGGCTGGTGCTGGCCGACGCGTTCGGCCGCGCGGTCGAGGCGGAGCCCGACGTGCTGGTCGACATCGCGACCCTGACCGGGCACATGGTGCTCGCGCTCGGCGACCGGATCGCCGGTGTGCTCGGCGACGAGGCCGTGGTCGACGAGGTGCTCGCGGCGGCTGCCGCGGCCGGCGAGGACGCCTGGCCGATGCCGATCCCGGACTACTACGACTCCCGGATCCGCAGCAGCACGGTCGCCGACCTCGCGCAGTACGACGGCATCCGGTGGGGCGGCGGCATCTTCGCCGCGGCCTTCCTCCGGGAGTTCAACGGCGGGCTGCCGTGGGCGCACCTCGACATCGCGGGGCCGACCTTCAACAAGGGCGGCGGCAACGGCTACCTCGCCCCGGGCGCGACCGGCTACGGGGTCGCGACGCTCCTGGAGTTCATCCGAGGTCGCGCCGGTCGCTGACGCCGTCGCGAGCGGCGTGAGGCGCGTGCGCTCGCAAGGCGCGGGCGCGAAGGCATGCTGGACGCACGTCGAGCGTCTGCAACGACGCGAGCGTGCGCGCGTCGCGACGCGCAGCAGGCGCCAGCGACCGGCGGGACCTCACTGGTCGCGCCGCAGCTGCTCCTTCTGCGCCTGCCTGACCCGGGAGTTGTAGTCGCGCATCCGCTGCGGGACGCCGACCACCGCCGCGTCGTACGACGGGACCTGGTGGCGGTTGCAGAAGTCGTGGGCCCACTTCACCGAGGGCACCCGTCGGCGGGTCCACTCGCCATCGTGGGCGACGAGCAGCAGGGTGACCTCGCTGACCGCGGTGCGCGGCTCGACGAAGCCCTCGACGCCGCGACGCTCCTGCACCCACGTGCGCAGGTGCTCCTCGTCGCCACGGCCGGCTGCGCGCACGCGTGTGGAACCGGTGCGTGCGTCCCCCGTGGGGTTACTCATCCGTAGCCTTGATCCGCCACGGAAGCGGTCGAACAAACCCATGCCACAAGTGTGCCCGAACCGCGGGTGGCCCGTTGCCAGTTGCAACACCCGGGGTGCAAGGATGGCTCCCATGGCGACCGAAGTCACTCTCCCCGCGCTCGGTGAGTCCGTCACCGAAGGCACCGTCACCCGCTGGCTCAAGCAAGTCGGCGACCAGATCGCGATCGACGAGCCGCTGCTCGAGGTCAGCACCGACAAGGTCGACACGGAGATCCCGTCGCCCGTTGCCGGCACGCTGATCGAGATCCGGGCCAACGAGGACGACACGGTCGAGATCGGTGCCGTGCTGGCGGTCGTCGGCGAGGCGGGCGAGTCCACCGGCGCCGCGCCGGCCGC